>CAZZBH010000060.1:0-21925 GCA_964652605.1 uncultured Planctomycetaceae bacterium | reverse complement strand
GGGTCCCACGGCTCGCCGGTGGAGCCCAGCACGCGCAGGCTTGGCATGGCGTGCTTGTCCACCAACTCGTCGCCCGCGCGCATCAGCATCCGGATCGCGGTGGGGGAGATGCCAAGGTGAGTGGCTTGGTGGCGCTCGACGCTCGCCCAAAGCCGGTCGGGCTCGGGGTAATTCGGCGCGCCCTCAAAGACCACCAGCGTCACGCCGTGCATGAAGCATCCGATGATCTCCCATGGGCCCATCATCCAGCCGATGTCGCTGAACCACCAGAAGCGGTCGCCGTCCTGCACATCAAAGTTATAGAGCAGCTCCTTGCCCATCTGCGCCATGCACCCCGCATGCGTGTGGATGGTGCCTTTGGGTTTGCCCGTGGTGCCGCTGGTGTAGAGCATCAACGCGGGCGTCAGGCTTGGCACGGGCAGTGTTTCGCAGACGGCGTCCTGCTTGCCCACAAACTCGCTCCACCACACGTCGCGGTCGGTCTTGAGTTCGGTGGTTGGCGTGCCGTGTTCCGAGTTGCGCAAGCGTTCGTAAACGATCACTTTCTTTATGCATGCCAACCCTTCTACTGCCTGATCCGCCTGGTCTTTCAGGCTGAATGGCTGGCCACGGCGCATGCTTCCGTCGGCGGTAAATAGGACCTTGACCTGTGCGTCTTCAAGCCGCTCGCGCACAGCCGGCGGCGCGTATCCGCTGAAGATGGGGATAAAAATGGCGCCGATCTTCTGCGTTGCCAGCATGGCGAACACGACCTCGGCGACCATGGGCATGTAGCAGGCGACGGTGTCGCCCTTTTGCACGCCGCACTCTTTCAGGGCGTTGGCGACCTTGCCGACCTGTTGAGCGAGCTGCGCGAAGGTGAACTCGCGCACGCCGCCGTCTTCTGTCTCTGCGATCAGGGCAAGGTTGTTTGCCCTGTCGCCGCCTGCATGTCTGTCCACGCAATTCAAAGCGATGTTGGTTTCGCCGCCGATAAACCAGTCTGCCCAGGCGTTGCCCTTGCTGTTGTCCAGTGTGGTTTCGTATGGCGTGTACCAGGCCATGTCCATGTCGCGCAGCGCGGCGTCCCAGAAGCCGGCTGGGTCTTCCTGTGTGCGCCTAATGAAGTCGCGTGCCTGCTTTGCCACTTGATCAAGGTGCCTGGAATCGACTTCGAAATTCAACCGTCGCATCAGGCGCGTGATGTTCGCGCTTTCGATGATTTCCGGAGTTGGTTTCCAAACAAACTCGCTCATCTCGCCTCCGTGCGTATTCTGCCAACCCGGCGCGGGGATGGAACTTGGCACCGGCCGTCGGCGTCAGACTTTCGCGAAAAAGAGATTGTAGGTCTTACACCTTGGCGGTTATCGTCTCGCTTTGACGCAGGAGAAACAGTGAACCAACCACCATTTCCGAATCGGCCTATGCGCGGACCGGGGCGCGCGCCGCTTAAGCCTGCTGGCAGTCCGATGCCTGGACCGCCTCAAGCACCGCCGCGGCCCTATGGTCAGATGCCACCGCAGCCCACTGCCGCCCGATTCGGATTGCCGGACGGCTTCAAGGCTTTCGGGATCGCGTACCTGTCGATTCGGGGCGTGCTGTTGCTGCTGGGGCTGGCCGTCCTTGCAGTGGCACTCTTAGCCTTGGGCAGCGCGGGGTCGGACCTGCAGGCAGGAGTTCGCATTGGTGTGGCGATTTACAGCGTAATCCTGCTGCTGGGGATCGGGTACGTCGTAACGGCTGGTGTCCTTGCGCTGAAGGGCAAGTTGGCGGGCCCGATTATGGGCGCGGTGGATTCAGGCGCGACTGTGCTGCTGGGGTTGCTTGGAATCGTGCTGGAAACGGTGCGGGGCAAAGTGAACGAGTTCACGGTGCTTCCGGGATTTCTGCTGATCATCAACATCTTGTTACTGGTGTTGTCGTGGAGGGCGATTAACGGATGGCGCGCGTTTCGCCATGCGCTGGCAATCCGGCAGCAGGGCCAGATTCGCATGGCCGCGATGGCCGCCCAGGGCATGTCGCCGTCGGCCAACGTCGCGCCGCCACGCAGGCCGCAGCAAGCGCCCGTGCAACGCCGAACCACGTCCAGACCCGCAGCCATCGCGAAATTGATCGGCGGCGCGGTTAGTGCGAACGGCATGCCTAGCGAGCGGCGTCTGCAGCTAGCGCGCCAGGCGGCCAAGCGCCTTGTCGAGGAACGGCACTCAGAGATCGTTGACGATGTTCTCAAGACGGCGCCGATCGTTGATGACCCGCAGGAATTCGTGCTGCCACTGGCACGCGTGCTGCGTGCCGTGCCGGACGCAGCCCTGGCGCGCGGGATTCTTCAAGCCGCGCGTGAGGTGGCACGCTCGGACGGCAATGTCGATCCTCTCGCTGAGGAGTACTTCAGTGTTTTGGCGAGCGCGCTGAAACCGCCGGCTTAGGCGCGGGCCCAGATCAGCGTGCGGGTCATGGGAAAGAAGACAGGGCGTGAATCACCAAGTTCGTCGCGCAGGCCCTGCGTGTAATCCCGCAGGAAATCCGCGAAGCGCTTCTCGCCCAGCGCCTGGCGGTACGGGTTGAGCAGCGTGCCCGCAAAGAAATCTGCCAGCGCCTCAATCGAACCCAGAGTATGGCCGTACACCCGCGTGAAGACCTGCTGCTCTTTGAAGCCGAGGCTGAAGAGCAACCCCGCATAGCCACCCGCGCTGAGCACGCGCTCGCCACCGCGGTAAAGCAAACCGCTGCCGTACTTTTCTGCAAGCCGAGCGGCGACCGTGTGCGTGGCGTGCCAGTCGGCGCACGGCACCTGGATCGCCAACTGTCCGCCCGGCGCAAGCCATCCTTTGAAACGCGCCAGCAGCGCAGCGTGATTGTCCAGCCATTGCAGCGCGGCGTTGGAGAACACCAGGTCCACGGTGCTGTCTGGCTCGAATGATTCGATATCGGCTTCGGTGAACCGCAAACCCCGCGCCACTCGCGGTGCTGCCTGTGCCAGCATGTTGCGCGAGCGATCCACGCCGACGGTGGCTGCGGCGGCCAGGTGGTCATGCAACTCGCGTGTGATTTCGCCGGTGCCGCAGCCCAGGTCAATCACGCGCATAGCCGGTTGCGGCTTGACCATGGCGATCAGGTCGCGAGCGGGCAGCAGCCGCTCTTGTCGGAAGCGTTCATAGCGTTGCGGGTTCCAGGCGTCGTCGGTCATGGCGATTGACCCGTTGCGCCGGGTTGCGGCATTGCTTCCGGCTCTTCAACCAGCAACAGGAACAGGGCAAGCGCGATCGCCATCAGCGTACAGAAGCCGACGACCAGCCAAACTGCGCGTCGGTTGCGAACAACGGGCCCAAGCTTGCGGCTGAAACGCTGCGACAGTCGCCGGATGCGTGCAATGGGCGTGCCGCGAACGGGTGTCGGGGCGTCGTCTCCAAGCTGTGGTAGGTCAGGCGAAGCCATGCGAAGGCAGGAGGCTAACAGTGCACCGCGGACACCGAAAGACGCGAAGGCGCACTTTTACGTTGTCTGCAAGGGTGTCGTCTGGGAGACTGGATTCTCGTTTCAGGAGAAAGCCATGACCAGGCTGATGATACCTCTCATTGTGATAGCGGCTTGTGGCGTGCTGACTGCGGGCGAGTTCAACGCAACAGTCGCCGGCGTAGTGCGCGTGCAGGATGAAGGGAACAAGGCAGGCGCGAAAGTGATCGCTGAGGCTGATCCGGAATGGGGAATGAGCACCGAAGAGCAACTGGCGGATTTCAAGTTCGCCAACCCAGACCTCGCGACGCCCACTGTCCGGGGTGAGGCGATCAGTGACGCGGACGGGCGCTTTGAGTTTCGCGTCACCGTGACCTGGCCCGAGGGCAAGGCGATGCCGGTGCGCAAGGTGATCAATCCCGACGGGGTTGAGCGCCAGTACTACTACGCCTGCCTGCTGGTTCACGTGGAGGCGGAAGGAATGCTTCCCAGCACGGCACAGGCAGAAGTCGCGCCAGACGAGAGGCAGATCGTGTACTTCCCGGCCTTGATGGCTGAGCCCGTCGTTGAGGGGTGCGTGCGAACTCTGGACACGCTTGAGCCTGTGCCGGGTCTGAGGTTACGCCTGAGTGGGTATGCTCGACCGCCAATCAGTCAACGCCGGCGGGGCATGCCGGCGCCGCAGCAGATGAACCACGACTTCACCACCGACGCACAGGGGCGCTTTCAAGTCCGAGGTCTGGAGGTGCCGCAGACCATTCAGCTCTTTTGTGTCTTGAGCAATGGTTACGCATTCTCACACACCAGCAAAGCCTGGCAGATGGCCCACACGCAGCGCCAGGCCGGCAATCACATTGCCTTGGGCGATCTGTTTGTTGTTCCCGGCGGGGTGGTGAAGGCGCGACTTACGGACATGGATACCGGCGGACTCCTGGCGGGGAATCTGGGCTTGGTAGCCTTGCCCCGCGAATCACACTGGTCCACCAGCGTGCAAACCGACGCCGACGGCGACATCGTCATGCACGGCATTCCTGCGGGCAGATATCTCGGTGCGGCGTCGGTCAATTCGGCATCACCCAGCCTGCCAAGGCGCAGAGGGGGCGAAGTTCCCGGCCGGCAATCCCAGTACTGGCAACCCGAATCCGTGGAGTTCGACGTAAAGCCGGGTGAGGTGACCGAGCTTTCGGAGTTTGTGTGTGAACCACAGCGGTCAGTGCAGGTCTTCTCGGTGGATGAGGCGGGCGGCGGCATCGAGAAGTTCGCAGTGACTCTGACCAGTCTCAAGCCCCGCATGGATCAGCAGGAAGGGGGCAGGCCAGTTTCGTACACCAGGGCGCTGACGGTAGAGAACAACCGCATCGACGGGCTGTTCGGCGGAACGTGGACGCTGCGCGTGGCGGCGGAGGGCTACGCAGACCACCACGAGCGGCTGGAGCTTCCGCTGCATGAACCGGTGCGCGTAACGCTCACCCGGGGCGGCAAACTGCGGGTCACCGCGAGTGCTCCAGGAGGTCACGACCTGTATTCGTTCAGCGGATGCGTTGCGTTGCATGACTCACCGGCACACCTGGCGGTGCTGGAATGGCTTTCCCGTCACCTGCAGGGCGCAGAAGTCAACGAAAGGTGGCACAACGAGCTGGCGTGGGGGCGGTGGCAGCATGAAGCCGTTGAGGGCGGGGCACTGCTCAAGCGGCCGCAGGAACGCGGCGAGCCAATGTACGCGGACAACCTCAAGCCCGGAATCTACATGGTAGTGGCATGGGCAAACGGCGTGATGGTGACAGAGAGTGTCGAGGTTCGGCGCGCCGAGACAACCGCGGCGGCGCTAAGGCTGCTGCCGGCGCGTGTCGTGATCCACGTGACCGAGAAGGGCGAGCCGAAGGCCGGCGCCAACGTGCATGTATTTGTTCAGGACTACCGCCGGCACGACGCGGAGCCCGAGCACTCTGTAGTCACAACCGACAGCCGCGGGCGTGCCGTGTTCGAGAACGACCAGGCGGTAACGGTCGTGCTCCTGACTGATCTTGAGCATGAGTGGATGAAGCGGCAAAAGACAAACGAACGCGAATGGAACCGTCACGCCGGCTTCTTTAACCGCGCGCTCCGGCTTAGCTACGAACGAACGCTGCGCGTAAGCCTGGAGCTGCATGACAAGCAGGCCATCATGGTGCGTGTGCGGTTCATCTGCCCGGACGGCGTCCTTGTTCGCCACGCGCAGCTTCAGCCCAAGCAGACTGATGACATGGATATCAGGAGGCGCCTCGGCAGCGCGTTGCAGAACTCCTCGGTGGAAGGCAACGAACACTGGTTCGCACGAATCCCCAGCGGGCAGTACGTGGTTCACGCCGTCATTGCCGGCGCTCAGGGGCAAACACTCGCGGTCACGCGCGAGATTGAGGTGTCGAACGCGCCACTGCACGAGTTTGAGCTCGATGTGGACATCATGGTGCTGACCATCATGGTGAAGGCTGAGAAGGAGCAGTTGCAGCGCGGCCTGGTGCATGTGCGTGTGAGGCCAGCCGACGACACTGGACAGCCTGGCACCACGCCCAGCCTTGAAAACCAAAGGCCGGATGCTGCCGGACGCATCGTTGTCCCTATGGCTGATCCCGGGCGCTATTGGGTCACCGCAATCGCGTATCGGCAGGGGCCGGGTCACGACACAATGCTGGCCAGCGCCGAGACGCAGCACGTGGTTGTGGACGGAAACGTCACCGTGAGTCTGGACTTGACCCGCAGTCAGTGCACGCTGCACCTGGATGTTACGGGACTGGAAACCAAAAAAATGCTGGCTGCGCGCGTGTTCCTGTACAGGGAAGGCAAGCGCGTCGCGCCGGGTGATCCGGGTCTTGCGAACGCGGTGCTGGGTGCGGGCTGGGATGAAAGGACCGCCCAACCCCGCAAACCGAACCGTGTGATTGTCCCGTGCATCGATCCCGGTGAGTACACGATCGTGCTGGCGATTGCCGACCACATGCCGACACGCTGGGAGTCAGTCAAGCTGGATCCCACGAAGGCGACGGAACTTTCGGCGTCGCCGAAGGCGGCCCCGGTGGTTGAGGTGACGATCACCAACCCGGATTGGGAGGTCGACTACTCACAGATCGAGCTGCACCTGGAGGACAAAGATGGCAGCCGCATTGAAACATACGACCCTGGGACCGGAATCGCGCGTATCGTCTCGTTGCGGATGGGGTCAGTTCCGCTGAATCCGCGGTTCCGCGAAGCCGTGCGCCAGAGTCTGGAGTTCGCTCGCCGGAACGGGGACGAGAGTCTTCTTCTTCATTTCGCGAACCTGACTCCCGACGTGACGCGCATCCACATTGAGCTGCCGGGATATCGTGAAGCCTCTATCGACGTGGAACCAGGCGGAGGCAAGCCTGCCAAGGCGGAGCTTGTTCTCGAAAAGGAACTCGACGAGCAGGACTAGCGGCTATTCGGAGGCCGTGCTGCGCACGAAGGTGAACACGTGGCGTTCCTCGCCGCGCCAGGCCACGATGCGTAGTTCATCGGCGCTGGAAACTGTTCTGGCGTGCGCGAAGATGTCCGCAGGGCGCGCGACCTTCAGGTCGTTCAGAAGCACGATGTCGTCGCCCGCGCGCATGCCGTGGACCGCGAACAGGCTTTCTTTGCGAAGGTTCAAAACGCGCGCGCCGTTTAGCTCCCAAGTCTCGGGATCAATGGCCTGCCCGAAAACGAAGTCGTCTTCAATGATGTCGTGCAATGTGGTCATCAGTGTCTGAAATTCGCTGCGCCGCAACAGCACGGGCGGGTACACGACGGGCATGTCCTCAATCGCCGTGCCCTCGGGGATGCGGCCTTCGTCGCCCTCCATGCCCTCTTCGGTGTCTTCATCGCCTGCGTCGTCGGCCTCGCCGTCCATGGGCTGACTGGCACGTGGGTCCACCGGTGCCTGCACGCGGCCGACCGGCAGGTCAGGGATCGCGCCCTGATTGCGCGGCGGAATCATCTGCAAGCCGACCTGCTGGCGGCCCCAGACTTCGTCCACGGTGGCACCCTCAACGGCAAAGGTCTGCTGCTCGCCCTGGTGGCTCAGCACGACGGCTGATGCCGAAATGTCAACGATGCGCAGGTTGCCGCCCGCAAAGCTGTCGCCAATGCGAAACACGCCCTGCCTCGGCGGCGTGCCCGGCACAGTAATCGTCACCGAGTTCAGCCGTGGATCGGTGCCGTAGGCAATGCGCGTTACCTCAAACACGTATCCGGCAAACTCGTGCACATCCAGTGTACGGCCGGATGGTGTCTTCAGGGTGGCTGGGTCAAGCGCGGCAATGCCCTTTGGGGTTTCAGCGGGCTTCAAGCCGCCAATGTGGCCCGTGGCAATCAGCACGACAATCGGAATAGCGGCAAGGTTCAGTGCCGCCAGCCCAGCCAGCAGGTACAGCACCATGCGCCCGCGCTTGCGCGGTGCGGGTGTCTGCGCCGGGATGTCGCCTTCTTCAATGAACGCCACGTGGCCTCCGTTGCCGGAATCTTATGTCTAACGACCGGGTAAACAAAGAGATGGGACAAATCTGGTTTCCCGCTGGGCCCCTGTGCAGGCCCCGCGCAAAGCCCGCCAAATGCAGCGGCTGGAGGCGGAGGGTTGGAGGTTGGAGCCGGGAAATGCCCACATCACAAGCGCGAAAGCTCGCACCTCCAACCTCCCACCTCCGAACTCATGTCCAATTGGGCTTGCGCTTTTCCAGGAACGCCGCGATACCCTCGCGGCATTCTTCGGTGGTGCGCGCCATCGCGTTCATGTCAGCCGCCCATACCAGACCGTCTTCGGTGCTCATGCCGTGCAGCCGCCAGAACATCCGCTTGATCGTCGCCATGGCCTGTGGTGCGTTTTTGCGCAGTTGCTCGGCCAGACCACGGACAGTCGCTTCCAGGTCAGCAGGCACGACGACCTTGCTCACCAGGCCAAGGCGATGTGCCTCGTCGGCGTCAATGGTTCGGCCTGACAGGCACAGGTCGCGCGCGTTGCGCTCGCCGATTTGGTGTGTCAGCAGCACCATTACGATCGCCGGGATAAACCCGATTTTCACCTCGGGGTAGCCGAACGTCGCGTCGCGCGTGGCCAGCACGAAGTCGCAACAAGTTGCCAGGCCGCATCCGCCGGCCAGCGCCGCGCCGTGCACAACCGCGCAGGTTGGCTTGGGATAGTTGTACAGGTTGATGAAAAAGTCGCGAAGCGCGTGGCTGTGCGACTGGTTTTCGTGCACGCCGGCATGCTGCAAGGATTGGATCTCGGCAAGGTCTGCGCCTGCGCAGAAGGCGGTGCCGTTGCCGCGGATAAAGACGCTGCGAACTGCGTCATCGTGGCGCAATGAGTCCAGCGCGGCTCCCAGCGCCTCGGCCATGGCTGTGCTCAACGCGTTGCGCTTGTCCGGCCGGTTCAGGCTGATGGTCATGGCGCCGGTTGTCGAGTCGAGGTCAAGCTTGAGCAGGTCAAATCCGGACATCGTGATTCCCTCATTCTGCAGTTGTGGCTGCCCTCAATTTTGCCGGTGGCCCCACTAGTCCGTGCTGACAGTTTGCGTGCCGTACTTCCTGCTCAGTTCCTGCGCTTCGGCAGCGCTGTCCAGCAGCTTCTCTACACTGTAGGGCGCGCGGTAGCCAAGCTTGGGAAGCAGCGTGAGAAGCTGAATCGTGTCCATGTTTCCGACCAGCTCGTCCTCCGCGAACGGGCATCCGCCGATCCCGCCGATGGCACTGTCGAACAGCCTGCAACCGGCGTCCAGGGCGGCCTTCACCTTGTCATGCAACGTGTCCGGGCCAGCGTGCAGGTGCACACCAAGCCGCACCTCCGGCAGCTCAGCCCGTACCTTTTCAAAGGTTCGGCCCACGTCGTCGGCTGTGGCGACGCCGACCGTGTCCGCCAGTTGCAGCGTCGCCGCGCCAAGATCGGCGGCGCGCCGTGCTGCATCCACCACTTGGCCGATTTCGTGCGGCTCACCGTAGGGGTTGCCGAAGGCCATCGACAGATAGACCACCAGTTCAACCTCGTTGGCACGGCACAGCGCGGCGATCTCTGACAAGTCCCGCCAGGCCTCCGCCAGGTCGCGGTTGGTGTTGCGCCGCTGGAAAGTTTCATTCACGCTCATCGGATAGCCGGCAGCGTGAATGCGCCGGTTGCCGACATGGCCGAACTTGTGGTTCGCGGCGACAATGCCCTCGGCCCCGCGCAGGTTGGCGATGATCGCGATCAGGTACAGATCGGCGGGCGCTTTCATGTTCTCGAACACGACGGCTGTGTCAGCCATCTGCGGCACGGCTTTGGGGCTGACAAAGCTGCCGAAATCGAGGCGCCGGACACCGGCCTGGATCAGCCGGTTGATGTACGCAATCTTGCGGTCGGTCGGAATGAATCGCGGGAAACCCTGAAAGGCGTCGCGCGGGCATTCGGTAAGCGTAACAAGCTCGTCCATCGCGCCAGCATAGCAGAAATCGGTCGCGGGCAAGGCGGCGCTGGCCTTGGCGCAGGACAGGCCGGCTGAATACTGGTAAGAAATCGCCACGCAGGAACAGCCACCGGCTCCCCGGCCAAATCGCCACCGAGCGCCGTCGGGGCGACCTAATCCTGTATGCAAAGATAAAAAAAGTAAGCTTGTTCACAGCTCCACGCCGTGTGTTCTCGCGGAGTTCACCAAGGGAGCAAACCCATGCGACTTCTTTTGGCCGTTTTCACACTCATCTGGACTGTCGGAGTCGGAAGCGTTGCCGCGCAGACGGTTCCTCCGCCGTCGCAGTTCCCGGCTCGGACAAGCCATACTTACGACAACTTCATGCAGAATCCCGCGACTGTCCCCGAACTGCAAGTCGGTGGCGGGCAGACGACGCTCTCGATTCCCGGCTGGACGATTGTGCTGTACGACACGGTGCAGGGCGCTTCGCCGAATCAGTACGACGCCATGATCACCGATGGCGACGGAACGGAGACGCACCACCTGCGCGGCGGGCAGTGGAGCAAGAAAGATGTCGGCGGAATCGTCCTGTACTTCGGCACCAGCGGCGCGGACAACATGACGGTTACCGAGAGCAAACCGGCTGTAATGTTCGGAATGGACGGCGCGGACACGATCACCGGCGGCGCGCACAACGACTACGTTTACGGGATGGGTGGACAAGACCTTATCAATGGCGGCGATGGCGACGACGTAGTTCTAGGCGGCGACGCGAACGACATTCTTCTGGGCGGAAGCGGCCACGACAAACTGTGGGGCGAGGGCGGAACGGACCACATCTGGGGCGATGACGGAAACGACGAGATACGCCTGATGGACGGTGGCGCGCAGACAGCCGACACGGGCGCCGGCAGCATCAACTGGGTGTGGGCGGGGCCTGGAGCCGACGAAATCACCGGCGGCACCGGTATGGACTTCATCTGGACCGAGGGTGGGCCGGACAGCATCGAGAGCGGCGCCCAGGACGACCAGATTTTCTACGCCGACCCGGACGCAGCAACACAGATGGAACTGCTAGCAGGGGATGGTAACGACAACGTGTACATATGGGGAGGACGCGGCACAATCATGCTTGGTAGCGGCAACGATCATTTATACATCTACCACAGCAGCGGCATGATCATATGCGAATGCGGCGACGGCGACGACCAGATCTTTTATGGCGGCAAGGAAGCAGACTGGTTCTATGGCAGCCATGGCTACGATACGATAGACGGCGGTGAAGGGGGCGACCGCATATATGGCGACAATGCAGATGATGCGTCATCGGGCGAATTGGACAATTTATATGGGAACGACGGTGACGATAGGATATGGGGCGGCGGAGGCAGTGATTACATCTATGGCGGACTCGGCGACGACCTGCTGTACGGGGAGGACGGCGACGACAGCATCTGGGGCGAGACCGGGGGCGCCCTCTACGGCAATCCCGGCGGAAACGACAGGATTTACGGCAACGCGGGCAACGACATTCTTCGTGGCGAGGACGGCGACGACAAAATCGCCGGCCATGCGGGCAACGACACAATCTATGGCGGGCGCGGCGCCGACAGCATCCACGGCGGCGACGGCAATGACACCATTTTCGGCGACCAGCAGCTCGACTTTTTTGACGGCAACGTGTCCGGCAACCAGGGGGACTACATCGCCGGCGGCAATGGCAGCGACACAATCCATGGCGGCATCGGCGACGACGTGATCTGGGGCGACGATGGCCAGGACACGATGTACGGCCAAGCCGGCAACGACAAGATCGACGGCGGCGAGCACGCGGACACGCTGATCGGCGGCGCGAGCGACGATTGGAACCCGCGAAGCGAAACGGACGTCGATTTGTTGATCGACCGCAGTGGCGGCTACGTGGACACGCTCAGGGGCGGACCGGACAGCGACACGCTCGACTGTTTCGACAACCCCGCGCCGCCGCCGGACGGCCATCCGGACACGGTGGAAGGCGAGGGCGACACGGATACGTTCTATGTCGATGACGTGGACGACGATGACGCGGACGGCACGGAGTTGCAGACCACGTTCTTCGTGCAGACCTCAGGGCAAAGCATCGGCGGCAACAAGCCGACGGAGACTCCGTAGTGCTTGATCGATAAGCGCCAACCGGGTTCGACCGGAAGGCGTTGCAAAAGTAGGCCCGCGGAGGACTATCATGAGCAACCGCTGGATGGGAGTTATCGGGGGCGTCTGCGCCGCGCTTCTTGTCGTCGCGGCAGTGCTATTTTGGGTTGAGCAAGACGCGGCAGAGCGCGAGAAGCCCTCCTCGCGTGATCAGGAGTCCTTGGCGCGCGGCGGACAAACAGGCAGCGACCTTGATCGAGGAGATCACGCCTCGGTGGCGGAAGATCCCGAAGCGCGTCGAACGGTCGTAATTCCTGCGATCGAAAAATCGACGGACGCGCCGCCGACTGGCACTGTAAAGTCGGCATCTGAGCGGGGTGGAGCGTCGCCCGCCTTGTCCGACAACCACCCGTTAGCGGTGCAACTGCCGGGATGGCTTCAGCCCGCCAGCGTAAACGAAACGGCGATCGTAAAGGAAGCGCCAACCCACAGCAATGTCGATTTCGTCGGCCTTGGATCGAGCGAGTTCGATATTCTTAAGGCGGAATTCAAACGGATGGAGACCTTCGATCCTGCCGACCCCGATCGAGTGCTGGAGCTTGATCTCACCGCTCTGACCTTTGAGGGAGAGGCTGACGATGCCCTAAATTACGAAGTGGCTGTGATCCGGTCTCGAGATCAGGCATCCTGGCGGGTCGCGAAAACCAGACACCGCTCCGTGGAGTTGTTCGTTCCTGTCGCCGAGGGAGAAAATTTCCAGGTTCAGCTTCGCACGGAGGATGGGCGAACCGCGCTGGGCTACCTGCCCGTGCCGGGAAACCTCCATCTAGGCTACCCGACGCGCGACCTGTATCGCCGAGGAATGGTTTCATTCCGCCTGCGCCTGGTAGCTCCTGACCAGCAGCCGCGAGCGCGGAGTATTCAGGTTACGGACGCGTCGGGCAATGCCATCGCGGATGCAGCCGTTCTGCAGGGCGGACAGGAGTTCGGGCGCTCCAATGTGGACGGAATGATCGAATGGCCGTTCCCCCCGATCTACCCCGCGGAGCCAATCATGAGGACCGGGCGCGACTCCGCCGGCAATCCGACCACGGAGCTGATCCCCGACCCGAACTGGCCGCAACGGCACCAACGCGGTTTCATGGTGAGCGCGCCCGGCTACGTGCCGGTGTTCCTGCCGCGCGCTGAAGTGGCTGACCCGGAACAGCCGACATTGCGGGTTCAACTTAACGCCCGCGAGTTCGTCGCTTCGGTATGGGGCGGCGTGATTGACGAGCGATTCATGTACCTCGCGCCCAACACCTTCTCGTTGAAACACTGGCACAACAACCACTCGGAGATCCTGTCACTGGGCTGGGATCTGCTGCCGCTGGAACCGGACGCGCAGGTCGCGGGCTGGGAGGACGCATTCTATTACCTCACATCCTCGCAGTGGGGACGGGAGCATTGGGCGACGATTCGCGAGGGCAAGTGGGGCCGCGACCGGGGGCCCGGCACGACCGGCCACCTCGGACCGTTTGGGCGCGGTCGGCGAAAGCCCTCCGCCGAGCCCTTCACCAGGAACGAAAGCGCCTTTACTCCATCATGGGCCGACGGTCTAGAATCCGCCGTCGGTCGCGTGTATCACGAGTGTTGGCCCGACTTCTATGGCGGCTGGTACAATGGACGCTGGAGCTACGAAGCCGGGCAGTTTGATGTCGTCCTGCCCTATCCCGGCAAGTTCCTGCTGCTGGTCGGCGAAGAATACCGCGAAGGCATGAATGGCTCCAAGCCGGGCCAAGTCAACCACGTCCTGTACATCAACGCCCTCGACCCCGCCGACGTCAAAGGCGAACTGTTCCGCTGCCCCGATTAGTCGTCGGTGGGGAGTGTGGTCAGCAGCCCGTTGCGGGTGGCGAAGATTACCTGCACGCCGGGGTTCTTGCGCGCCCAGGCCATGCCTTGCTCGGGGCCCATTACGAACATCGCCGTGGCCAACGCGTCGGCCATCGCGCAGTCGGGTGCCAGTACGGTGACCGAACCATCGAACGAAGCCGGCATGCCGGTGCGCGGGTCAAGAATGTGCCCGTAGCGCTTGCCGTCAATTTCGGTGAAGCGCGCATAATTGCCTGACGTGGCTACGGCGCCCCCGTCCAGTTCAAAGGCGCCGGCTGTGCGCGTGGTGTCGTAGGGATCGGTGACGTTGAAAGTCCAGGGGCCGTCGGGGCCGTGGCCGGATGCGCGCAGGTCGCCGCCAATGTTGACGACCAGGTTGTCATAGCCGCGCTTGTGCAGGTGCAGGAACACCGCGTCAGCGATCCAACCTTTGCCCACGCCGCCCAAGCCGATGCGCGTGCGGGGGTGGGTGAAGCGCACGGTTGAGCCTTCGACGACGACCTTGTCGTGGCCGACAGATTGCATGACCTCGCGCAGCTCCGTGTCAGTCGGCACGCGCGACTGGCTTCGCGATTGCTCCCACAAGTCGCCAAGCGGCAGCCAGGTGATGTCGAATGCCCCGCCCGTGGCCTGCGCCACCTGTTTTGATGCACTGATTAACTTCAGCAGCTCCGGGCCGACTTCGACGGGCTCAATTGCTGCGCGTCGGTTGAGGCGTGAAAGTTCGCTGTCCTGCTTCCACTCAGACAGCTTCATTTCGGCGTCGTGCACCACCTTGCGTGCTTCGGCCAGGTGGCGCCGCGCTGTGGCTTCATCGGCAGCTAGCACGACCACGTCGTAGCTGGTGCCAAGCTCGCTTCCGCTGTCCGTGACCGGTTCGAGTCGCACTGAGGCAACATCGTGAATGCCGCGGTGACGGGCTTGCAGGCCACGGCTGCCGTCAAACACAAGGACGGTGGGGGTGGAGACGACTTCGAAGTGGTCGGACACCGCACCCTGCGGGTCAACATGGGTGGGAAGCTCGATGCCGCGCTGGTTCACCAGTGCGGCGGCGCGCGCCGTGTCACATCCCGCGACCACGTACACAACACGCGTATCGCGCCGGTTGTCGCGCGCGAATCGCTCCACGGCCGGCTGCTCAGCCGCGCAGGCCCGGCACCACGGTGTCATGAACACGACGACGTTGCGTTTGTTGGCCTCAAGGACGCTGCTCCACGCAACTTCGTCGCCTTGCAGCGTGACCAGTGCGGGCGGCTCAACTGCAACAGACGGTGGCGGCGCGCCGCGTGAGGCGCAGGCAGCCAGCCCCAGCATGGCAAGCACGGCGACAACCAATGCGGCAGCGGCACGGCGGGCCGGGCTCATAGTGACCGTGAATCGGAATCGGGCTTCCGGCATCTGTTTCATTCTTGTCGCTTTGCGCACTCTCACCACCCGACCTCCGTGCCAAGCAAGGCACCCATGCCCCAGATGCCGTCGCTGCGGGACATGGCATAGCCCGACACGCGCACGGCGCAATCCACACCGCCAAAGCGCGGCAAGGTGAAATGAAACAGCGCGCCTCCGCCATGGGTGCTGAATGTGCCGAGGTCAGAGTCTGCGGTTCGGAACTCGTGGTCGCGCTGCGGCTTGTCGCGAAGGTAGCGAGTGCCCTGCTGGTACGAGTAGCGGTACCAGACGCGCCAGCGCGCAACCTCGCGCACGAAGGGGCCCTCCGCGTTGGGCTCAAGCGAGCCGTGCAGAATGCCCCAGTCGTCGGCATATCCGCTGTGGTCGATGCCCAGGCCGAAGCCCAACGCCGGCGAATAGCGCACACGCAGATTGGCCTGCAGGCGGTTGCGCGTGTCGGGCAACCTCTCATCGACAAGCCGTACCGGTGTGTCGCCGTCGTACACCACCACCTTGGCGTTGGGATAGCTGAGAAATCCGTCCTGCCGCGAGTACTGCAACCCTGCGTTGATGCGCCACTCGGGCGACAGAATCTGCGAGAACCCGAGCTGCAGGTTGTGCGAGAGACGGCTGTGATAGCGCCGATCGACACCGTCCGGAGAGATGTCGTGCCGCCCCCCGGAATTGAAGATTCCCGCAACCTCAAGGTTGCCGCCGGTGATGGTGTCGTAGCGCACGCCGTAGCTGATTGAGGGTGTGAAGTTGCCGTTGAACAGTTCGCCGCTGACTGTCAGGTCAAGGCCGCGCGACACGTAGATCGGCTCATACGCAAAAAAAATGCCGGGGCTGACTGTCCAGTCAGTGTCCTCAGGCTTGATGTCGAGCGTTGCGGCGACGGTTATGTTGGTCGAAGACGCGGCTGTCGTTGTCGCATTGCGGATGGCGATGTTCGAGTTCGCAACTGTGGACGGGTAGCGCACCGAGCGCCCGGTGGCAATCTGCGACCCGCCAACGGTCGGCCGAAATGTCACCACCTCGCTGACCTTCAGCTTCGCGGACATGCGGCCGGCGAAATAGAAGAATTCCTCGTTCTCGAACGGGTTGCCGCCGTCATTGTCTTCCTGGTTGAAGATGAACAGGTCGATGCTGGCCGAGTTTTCAGTTTCCTGTGCGCTGAGCAAAACCGGCAGCGCAAGCAGGACCGCCGCCGCGAGCCACCGTGCGCACGCGAAAGCTACTGGCATCCGCAGCCCCCGGCTTGCGCGCTGCCATAGCCGCCTAGCGCACCTTCGCGTGCGGCCTCAATCTTGAGGCGCACGTATGCCAGGCCCTGGTCGTGGTCAAGCTGCATGGAGCGATCGTTCAGGCGCTCGCGCTGATGAAATTGCGTCGCCGAGCACGAGGCGCAAAGCAACGCCAGCGCCGGAAACACGGCCGAAAGTATGCGAAATCTGGCGCGCAGCGTAGGCATGAAACGACCATTCAACACAGGCGGCACCTCAGCCACAAGCCGCAACCGGCTGCATCCTTTACCGGGTGGCTTGCGGTGGGCAAACTGTGGGCATGCCGGACGAGACCGCACGTCGCTCGCTGATAAGCAAGACCCTGATCGCGCAGATCGAGGGATTCATCTATCGAAATGGGCGGGACTATGCCGCGTTCGTCGTCGGCGTGACGGACGAGCCGGACCTCGCGCTGGAAAAACACGCCGTCAACCCGCAGAAGAACCCGCATTTCACCGTCAACGCCCTGACCGGCGAGCGTGCCGACGCGGTGATCGGACACTTCAAGAGAAAAGGGTGCAGCATCGGCGAAGCCGGCCAGTCGGGCTTCGTGTACTGCTATCGCCGTGCGTTCAACACGGTGCCCTAGCCATCCGCTGGTGATTTCTGACAACGCGTTGGCTGGTCGCTCGTTTCATTATTCGGCGGCGTAACAAACACGTGAGTCCGAAAGGGGGACGGCATGGCACCCAGATGGCTGACACTGGCTTTGCTTTGTGCCTTGGCAGGCGGCACGCTGGCGGCGCAGGCGAGGCTGATAGAGCGCTCAAATGTGATCAACAAGCCCTGCCCGGAGCTGCACATTGAAGAGTGGATGGTGCAGGGCCCGGAGATCCGCCAGATCGACTTCAAGGGCAAGGCTGTACTCTTTCTGTTCTACATGCGCGCATGCGAGGGGTGTGAGCTGCACGCCATGCCGCGCCTGCAGAAAATCTATGAACGCTACGCCGACAGCCGCTGTGTGCTTGTGCTGGCGATCAACACCGCGTTTGACAAAGAGTTCGCGCCGTTCACAGCCGACATCGCCGAAACCCGCGCGCATCTGCGCCTGAAGCAGTGGACCATGCCGGTAGCCCGCGACCGCGACGAGCGCTCCTACGCGCTGTTCGAAGTGAACGGTGAAAGCGGCACACCGCAGGCCGTCGTGCTGGACGAAACAGGCAAGGTCGTTGACCACGGATGGTTTTCCGAGAAGCGCGAGATGGACCGCATCGAGCGCGCACTGGATGCTGTGTCAGACAGCCTGAACTGCGACTGCGTGCGTAAGCCGCGCGAGGTGGGCGCCGTCTGCCAGCGGGCCTACGACGCCATCTGCGAAGGCGACTACAGCCGCGCATGGAAAGAAACTGAAGCCGTCATCAACTTCCGTAAGGAAGGTGACAAGGACCGCAAGGATGCCGAGTACCTGCGCCGGTTCGTCGAAACGCTGGCCCGCGACCGCATGCAGCGAATCGAGGAGTCGTTCGACTACGACCCGGTTGACGCGCTGGCCCGCGCGGGCGACGTGCTGGACCGGTTCAAGGGCGTAGCGGGCGTGACCGGGTTTGAAGCAACGGTCGGAACCTGGCGCGAATCGGACACACTGCGCGACTTCGTGGCAATCCGCGAAGAGCTGGAAAGAGTCGAGGGCGAAATCGCCACCCGCCCGGAAGGCATCAGCGCCGAGCAGCGCGAGGCGGATGCAAAGTCACTCAACGAGATTGCCCGCCGCGCTGAGGGCACCTCACTGGCTGAAAGGGCAAGCCGCCGGGCTTCAAGGCTGGGTGGTGATGCGCCTGCGATCAGCCGTTCCGGTGACCGCGACAGCGCATCGAAGGAGGCCGGCAAGGATGCCAAGCGCGAAGCGGGAAGCCCGCCAAGCATAAAGGGCAGGGCAGAGAACGGCCGGACCATCAAGCGCGGCGCCAGTCGATAGATGGCAGGTTCGAGGCGGATGAAGCGCGCCCGGCCAAGGCCGGGCGCGTCAATTGTATGGAGGTGGCGGAGGGAGTCGAACCCTCGTATGACGGATTTGCAATCCGTTGCCTAACCACTTGGCTACGCCACCGGGTGCAAGTGCGGAGATGGCGGCGGCCTGCAAAGCCGCCGCCCCTGTTGGTGACCCCGACGGGATTCGAACCAAATCCCAAGGGGTATCCAAACCGCTGTGTCTGTCTTCACCAAAGCCGTTGCGGGCTCTTCGCTCTTGCGTTCGGCTCCTGTTTTTGGCCCCAATGAATTCCTACCGCACTGCGTTCCTTTGCGCAAGTGCAAGGCCGCGCGCACCGCCCGGTCTGCGTGTGCTTGTTCCGCCTTAGCTCAACGAGAAGAGCGTTCGTGATGGTTTCAACTTCTCTTGGGCTTCTCAACAAAAGGCAAACACAAGCATGCAAACCAACATCGTCGAGTTTGAAGGGAACATCGTCTCCGAGCTTCGCGAAGGCAAGACGGGACAGGGCAGGCCGGTCGGCTCCGTGCGCTTGGCGAACGACCACCTCTACACCGTGAAGGGCGAACCGAAGAAGTCCACGACCTATGTGGGCGTAACCGTCTTCGGCGAAGAACTGGTCAAGCCGTTGCGCGGCCTCAAGCCTGGCTCTGCCGTGCGCGTGAAGGGCCGTCTCTCGTCCTCGTCCTACAAGGACAAGAAGTACCCCGACGTAACGCACTACTCTACCGACATCACGGCTGACGCCGTGGAAGTCGTGAAGGCGCGCTAGTCATGTCGGCGCACTTACTACAGCGCGCCATCAACGCGGGCGGCAAGTCGATTCGGCTTGCCGCTCGCGAGCGCGCGGCGTTGCTCGGGTTGCTTGGTGGTGTGTTTTCTTTTCGCCGCTTCGTTGCGGCCATGGTGGCGCGGGACGTGTTCGCGCGCCGGTACTTCAAGGTGGATCGGGCAACGCGCGAGTTCCATTCCGCGGTCCGCGCGCTCGTCGAACGTGGGCTGATCATCGTCAGTCCAGCAGGCGAGTTCGTTCGGACGCAACAGGGTGACGACGTGTTCGCGGCACTCAGCACAGTTCATACGGAAATGCGGCCGCCGCGTTTCGCCAGCCTGTGCAGCTCGATCTACACACAAAAGACCGGCCGCTTCGCGCCGTGAAAGGCGGTTTGAGATGGGCATTGCCTTGCCGGATCGCGCGCCTGCACTCGCGCCGATCTCACTGGAAGCAAATGACGCCGTGATGTCCGCCGTCGAAGGTAGCGGTGATCATCGCGGATTGAGTGAGGCTGCTGTAACGCGGGACGGTCGCCGTCCTGTCGTGCTGCTCTACAAGGATGCGAAGTTCGCGGGCTGGCTACTGTCGGGCTGCCTGTCGATCACGCGTGTTCTTGTCGTGAGCGGCAAACCTCGCTCGGTCAGGTTCACCATGTCAGGCCAACGCACGCGCGCCGATGGTCGCTGGGTCTTCATCGGCGCGGCTGCATGAGGTTACGCAAGCGAACCGGTCTCGCACGAGCGGCAGGGCGGATCGGGATTGAACCAAGCGAGTTGAAGGTACGCACCCAGACTGGGGAACACTGGTGCTCCGGCTGTCGGTGCTTTCACCGGGCAACGGAGTTCCACAAGCGCAAAGCAAGTTGGAACGGACTGCAGAACCATTGTCGCAAGAGCCGGGCGGAAGTGGATCGCCGCCGGCGCGCGGGGTGAGGATCGGGGCATGTGGCAAGACGCGGTATTCTTCGGGGGCCAAGTGTTGTTCGCGTTGCTGCTGGTGCCAACGCTCCTGAACCGGATGAAACCGGCGCGGGTGACGTGCGCTGGCAACGCGGCGCTCTTGTTCCTTTTCGCGGTTGCGTACGCCAGCCTGGGGCTGTGGTTCTCGGCAGCGTCAACGGCGGTGTGCGCTGGTCTGTGGGGAGTTCTCTTTGCACAGGGAAGGAATAGCGAGTGGAATTAGGTCTGTGCTCTCGTCGTTCGAAGTACGCCAAGCATCTACGCGATGCGCAGTACGCGCTTGAAGGCACTCACGCATCGCAAGCGCACGTGCCAGCCAACGCGGCAACCGCCCTTGAAACGTGTTGCGTCAAAGTCACCGGCGCGCACGTGCACAAGGGACAGCCCGGCAAGGGCCGGTTGCCGCGGGCGTGGTGCCGCCATCGCATATGCCCATACTGTCACGCCATGCGGTCGGCTTCCGTGGCGGACGCTCTGTTCGACCTGGCCCAAGCTGAAATCGCGGCGGGCAAGAAGCTCGGCATCTTCACCCTAACGATTCAGCACACCCTGCGTGACGAACTGCGCTGGTTGCGCAACACGATCTCCAAGGCGTGGTCGCTGATGACGCAACGGGCGCTGTGGAAGTGCTTCGTCGAGAACTACCATCGCGTGGCCGAAGTCGAGCGCACTCGCGCGGGCGGCTGGCATCCGCACTTTCACGTGCTGACTTCCTACCTGTTTGATCCGAAGCGGTACCGCGCGATGTTGGACGCGGGCACACTTGTGCTGGACGACCAGTTTCTAACGTGGGAACGCTGGATGCGTGCTCGCGACAAGGCGGACGCCAAGCGTCTCGGCGTCAAGTGGTGCAAGCGCACGTGGGACGCGGGTCGCGATGCGCGGCTGCAAGAGTTCGGCAAGGCAACCGTCTCCGACTTCGAACGCTGGTTCGCGCTGGAATGGGCGGACTGTACAGCCAAGGCGGGCCGCAAGGGTCAGAACATCCGATTTCGTGCAATCAAGCCGTCGCGCGAGCCGGGGAAGGTGCTGCAACGCTGGAAGGACAAGGACGGGCGCTGGAAGGAACGCAAGCGCGACCTGCAGAAGGTGCTGCGCGAGCTAACGAAGTACACAACCAAGGGGACCGGCAAAGGCGGCAAGGGAAAAGTCGGCTTTCTCGACTACACGCCAGATGAGGTAGCGGAGTACCTTCGTGCAATCAAGTCCTGGCGCCTGCACCAGTCGTCGCGCGCATGGTCCAAGGCCGAGCGAGCGGCAGAGACTGACGATCTGGAAAGAGCGGTCGCCGACTTCGAACGCGACGGCGGAACGGTCGTGTCATGGGGTTGGCTTGTCGCCGGTGCCCGCGAAACCATCGCGGGCCGCATCTGCAAGTCACGCCCTTTGCAAACTCATGACCCGAACGAGTTCAAGGACTGGCTCTGGATCGCGGAGTTGACCGTAGCCCTATTCGAGCAAGAGGCTTGCGAGTTCTCCGTGGACACCAACCAGTACGAAGCCCTCAAGTCCCACGTCGAGTACGTCAAGGGCGAGCGGCTGTCGTATGAGGTCGTGCCGTTCAAGCTGTCAATCCCAGAGGAACGAGAAGTCTGGCGTGCCAAGGGTATCGAGGGTTGGTCGCCGCAAGTGAAGGCAATTGATTGGGATGACTTGCGGTTGCAAGCGGCTCTAGACTACGCGGATGCACCTGGCTAGTTCGCGGCTAGAAAAGCGGCCACCAACCGAGGCTCCTAGTGCAAGAG
>CAZZBH010000059.1:6313-22231 GCA_964652605.1 uncultured Planctomycetaceae bacterium | reverse complement strand
GGTGGCTGAAATCGAGCACCAGCGTCTTGCCCTTACCGGTAATGCTGTTGCCGTAGTCTTCGTCGCGTTGCTCGATCTCCGCCAGCACGGTTTCAGTCACTGCGCCGCGGTTGAGGCGGATGTTGACGTATGGGCCGGCTGTGCTGACGCCGATCACCAGGATGGACGGGCGTGTGTACTGGCCGGTCGTTGGCGCCGCCTTTGGGGCGCTACCCGGCCTTCCAGCCGGGGTTGTTTCGGGCACGGCTTTCCAGCGTTTGCTGATGCTGGCGGTGTCGCGGCCGGCGACCAGCTCCAGCGCGAGCTGCGCTGGCGGTTTGCCGGCCTGCTTGGCGAACTGAAACGTGGCAAACGCGAGGTCGCCCATGTCTTCGCGCGGCGGTCGCGCAAGGCCGGCAGAAATTTTTTCAGCGTCCAGCCCGGCGGCCTTAAACCCCGGCCACTGCGCGAGTTCTGCCGCTACCCGTTGCTCAATCAGACCCATGCCCGCCTCAGAATTTCTGCCTGACCTGTATCCGCCGGTTCCTGGGTGTGAGGGGCCGATCAGGCCCCCGCTGGTTTGAAAACAGAGCGACGGAAGAGCACGGCGTCAGAGGTTGAAGTTCAAAGGACTGTTCCGAACTTCAACCCTCAACAGCAATCCGCCTGGCTTTACTCCGTGACTCCGAAACTCCGTTTTCATCCCGGCCTTGCCAGGAGACCGCATGCCGGATGCATACCACGAAGCGCTCGCCATCGCCATTGAGCAGACGTCCCCCGGACATGCCCAGCCAGCCCGCGCCTATCGCACCAACGACGACCTGTTTCAGCTCTATACCGGTCATGGTGACGCCCGGCGCGTGCAGGAAGCCCGATTCGCCTGGGACATGTACCGTGGCGACCAGCTTCGCTACATCCCCCGCCTTCCCGGCGAAAGCGTGCTGGAGTTCCAGCGCCGCCCGCACAAGCAATTCTTGAACGTCACCCGCGTCGTGATCGACGTGCTAAGCCAGCTTTACCGCCGGCCCGTTGAGCGCCGCATCGACGGCAGCAACGCAGAGCGTATCGCGCGTGTCCACAGCCGCAACCCGATGGATCGCCTGATGCTCACCACCGACCGCCTGGCGCGCCTGCAAGGTGTGGCTGCGGTGATGGTCAGCCATGAGGGCGGCGAAGTTCGTTACTGGCCCTGGCCTGCGCACCGGCTGATTGTGCTGCCGGATTCGCTGCGCCCCGATTCTCCGCTTGCCGTGATTGCGTTTGCCGCCGGCGACGGCTCCTTGTGTCACGTCTGGGACTCTCTCCGCTGCGCCACTGTCGCCGGCGGCCGCGTGATCCGGGAAGCGGAGCACACTTATACCCGCGTGCCCTTTGCCTTTGTCCACGACCGCCTCGCCGTGGACGGTTTCTGGGTGGAGGGCCGCGGGCGCAGCCTGGCGTGGGCGAACAACGAGTTCAACGCCAAGCTGTCAGAGCTCGCGCACACTGTGGCGATGCAGGGCTTCGGCGTGATGGAGATCGTCAACCCTGACCCGGCACAGGAAATCGCCATCGGCCCGGCGCGCGCGATTCGCTTCACGGTCAGCGGCAACGAGCCTTACGGCGTCAACTTCAAGTCGCCGGGCGCACCGATCCGGGAGTTGATCGAAGACCTCGAGTTCCTGCTGCGCGCGCTGCTCAAGACACAGCGCGTGCCGGAGTCGCTGTTGTCCGTGCAACCCATGAGCAACCTGAGCGGTGTCAGCATCCTCGCGCAGCAGACGCCGGTGCTGGAAGATCGCATTGAGCGCCAGGCCGTCTTCCGGGCATTCGAAAGCGAATTGCTGGATGTAACGCAGCAAGTCCTGCGCGCGCACGAAGGCCCGCAGCCGGACGCAACGATTCACCTCAACTATCCCGAGCCCGAGCTGGAGCAAAGCGTCACCGAGCGCATAGCCGCAGACGAGTTCCGTCTCAAGCACGGGCTGGTCACGCCCTGGGAGCTGATGCTCCGCGACAACCCGGACCGCTTCATGGATCTGGAGGAGGCAAGGCAAACATGGCTGCGCCAGACCCAACAAGAACCACGTGCGTGAGCGCGTGGCCAAGGGCGATTCAGCCGCCCGCACACGCAGGCGGTTCTTTCAAGGAGGTAAGAAGATGAAACCTGAAGTGAGCAATCTTTCAGAGACAATCCGCAACGTCCTGCCGGAGTCGCTCCAAGAGGACGCAGCAATTGCCGAGGCGCTGCAACAGATCACCAATCTGGAATCCGAGCACGCGCAATCGACCAAGCGCGCGCAGCTTGAACGCCAGTTTCTCGAGCGCGCGCCGCGCGAGGGCCTGCTCTATCCCGGCGACGCGCTGAAGCTTGAGGACATTGCCAAGGCGCTGGACACCGAGGAAGCGGGCAAAGCTTTGGACTCGCTTTACCGCGACCTGAAGGCCCGCCGCCCCTACCTGTTCCACAAACCCGCGCAGGCGCCCGAGAAACTGGCGCAGCGTCAACCCGACCACGACCGCATCCGGGAAGCCTGGAAAGGCGGCGTCACCCGGCAAGTCCAGATCGCGCGCGATGCGATGAGGAGGAGGTAGTTGTCAGTTGTCAGCTGGCAGTCGGAAGTCGGCAGTCGAAAGCGGCTGAGACCCCAAACCCAAGACCCAAGTCCCAAGACCCAGGACCCAAGACCCAACACCCAACACCCAAGACCCAACACCCAACACCCTTAAGGAGACACCATGAGTTTCACAGGCAAATCCACCTATGACGCCGGCGCTGCCTTGCCCGAGCTGGTTGATGATGTCAGCGACCTGGTCGGCTTGATCTCGCCGTTTGACACGCCGTTGCTTGACGCGATCGGCAGCCCGCGCCTTTCGGCCCAATCGACCCGCCACGAGTGGTTCGAAGATCGCCTCAACCCAAACCACAGCGCCGTCAACAGCGGCGGCGGATACGACGACGAAGCCACCTCCATCAACGTTGACGACGGCACCGTCTTCCGGCCCGGCGACCTGGTCAAAGCCGACGGCACCGAAGAAGTCATGCAGGTTACCGCCGTCAGCACCAACACACTCACCGTGACCCGCGGCTACGGCGGCAGCACCGCGGTAGCACTGATCGACGACCAGCCGCTTACTGTCATCGGCCACTCCGCCATTGAGGGCGAGGACGCGCCGGGTGCGCGCCACCGCAACCGCGTGCGAATGGAGAACTTCACGCAGATCTTCACCGAGGCCGTGAGCATCTCCGGCAGCATGGACGCCGTAGGCCTGCATGCCGTCGAGCGCGAGTTTGACTACCAGGTGATTCAGCGGCTGCGGGAGCTGCTGCGGTCGCTCGAGCAGACGGTGATCTGCGGCTTGAAGGCGTCGAGCGAGCCGCAGGGCAGCGCCAGCGTGCGCCGCACCATGGGCGGGCTGCTGCAGTTCCTCAGCGGCAACGACGCGGTGAGCGTTGACGCGGAAGACGGAGAGCTTGACGAGCCGACGCTCAATGCGGCGCTGCGCCAGTGCTGGGAAAAGGGCGGGCGTCCCAACGCGATCGTGTGCAACGGTTTTCAGAAGCGCAAGATCAGCACTTTCATCCAGAGCTCGCGGCGCTACGAGCCGGAAACGACTGCGCTGCGCAACCTCGTGGACGTGTACGAAAGCGACTTCGGCATGCAGCGCGTGATTCTTTCGCGCTGGGTGCCCGCCGACAAGCTGCTGATGCTTGACCTCGACAAGATTCAGGTGCTGCCGGTGCAGGGCCGCAGCTTCTTCGTCAAGCCGCTGGCGGAATCGGGTGACTTCCGCAAGGCGCAGATCATCGGCGAATACACCCTCGAAATCCTGAACGGCGGGGACGGCGGGCACGGCTTGATCACCGGTCTTGCTACCAGCTAGTTCAGGACCCACCAAACCGGGGCGGGCGGGCCCGTCTGCCCCGGTCCTTCCTCTCAGTTGTCAGTCGTCGCTTGTCAGTTCAGGGGAGTTCGCGATGCTTGAATACGTTACTACGCACGGCGCGCCTTTTCTTACTCACTGGGACATGCATGGCGCTTCGCGAGACAACTCGGACAACGGGCGTTGCTGGGTGCGCGTTGTCGAAGTTGGCGGCGAGTTCACCGTTACGCTGTATCGCGATGCCGCGCGCACCGAACCCGTGGCAGCCGGCTCGCTTGACGCCGCCTCCGGCGAACTGTCGCTGGCTGCTTTGAATGACAGCGGGCTAACAGGCACCGTGCGTCTGGCCGGTGCATTTGCTGCTGACGCGGTCATCGACATTTTCTACGCCTGCGACGAAGACCTGCTTGCGCGGCAATCCGAAATCGCGGGGTTCCTCAGCGACGGCACCTTCGCCGGCCGAGAAGGCTTCAGTGAGCCGTGCCTGCGTGCAAAGCGGGTCATGGACGCGCTGCTCAGCGCGCGCATCGGCGCGGGCTGGATTGCCGACGACCTGCAGCCGCTTGCCGAGGCAACCGCCGCCTTCGCCCTTTCTTTCCTTTATGACTTCCTGGCAACGCGCCCCGACGACCCGGCATCGGAGCACGCAAAGCAATGGCGGCACAGGGCGCGCAAAGCCCTGCCACGAATCCGGCTGTCATTCGACGGCAACGAAGAACAACTGTTCGAGGCGCGTCTGATTCGCATGTGAGAGAACCAGAGCCCCCGATGCCAATCGGGGGCGTGCCGAACGAATGCCCCCGACTTGCGTCGGGGGCCCCAGCTCACCGCCACCCCCAAGGACTTCTCATGCCCGACTACTCCTCCATCTTCGAAACGCTTGGCGTATTCGCCCGCGCCTTTCGGCAGATCGAAAACCTCGCTGACCGCGACCTTGAGATCACCGAAGGCAGCGAAATTTTTCGCTCGCTGGATCGGCTGCGCAGCCAGTTTGTGGACGTGCTCAATGACAGCGGCCCTGAGCGCGACGCGCTGCAGGCTGTCGCCCTGCTCGACACAGCTGCTGAAACAGTGCGCTCGTGGGCAGTCCCGCTGGAGGGCGCGTTGGATGCCTGGATCAGCGGCGTGCTGGGGACCGAGCTTGGCGCGCAGGGCGCATCGCGCACGGAGTTATTGCGCGAGCTGGTGCTTGTCATGCACGAGGACAACGAAAGCGTGGCCGCAAACGATGTGAGTGTCGGCGCGCCCGCCGCCGCAACCGGCAACGCGGGCGACACCGCCTGCTACATCAGCGGCACAACAGTCGATGCCAACGAAGCTGTGGTGGACGACGAGCGCATGCGCAACCAGCGCATTCTGATTGAGTGCGTGCGCGACAACGCGCGCCACCGCGTGCCCGTGGGCCAGGAGGAGTTCCGCATCCGCCCCGAGCACGGCCGCGCGGTGCAGACCCGCGTGATCCCCGTAAACATCGGCAACTCGGCTGACCCGCGTAACGCGGTAATCGACGGCGCGTTCGACTTGCACGAATCCGGGGCCTTCACGCACTGGGACGCGCAGGCGGGCGGCGGATTGATGTCGCAGGATGGCTCGCTGAAGCTGTTTGGTGCCGGCTCGCTGCGGATTGACGGCGACGGTGCCACAGCGCTGGACCTGCGGCAGGACATGGCTGAGCGCGCCCCGGCGCTGGAGTCAGGCCGCTTCTTTGCTCTGGGCGCGTGGTTCTACGTCGCGTCGCACAGCGCCGGCAGCGTGACCGTGGATCTGCTGATTGACGGCAGCCCGTCGGCGCTGGCGCTGACGGTGGACGGCTCAACGCCGACCGGCAGCTGGCTTCACCTGGGTGGGTTGGAGTACCTGCCGCGCGCGAGCTTCCCCAACAAGGTGCAGGCGCGCGTGCGTTGCAGCAGCGACTTTGACGGCGTGGTGCGCGTGGACGGCGTTTCGCTGGCGCCGGCGACCGACGTGGCGCACGCGGGAGTGCGCGTTGCGCTGTTCCAGGGTGCCTCCGCGCCGCAGTCAGCGCCTTTCGCTGACCGCTTCACGGTGGAAACGACCAGCGACGATGCGGGTGCATTCCAGAGCTTCGCGCGCGACCGCCTGGGCGTTGCGCTGCCCAGCGACGCGTCGCCAACCATCGACGATTCACTCGCCCGTTGAACGCGGGCATGCGCCATCACCGAGAAAAACATGCTGACACTGAACTTTGCCAACCAGGCGCTGGGCGCAGTCTCGTCTCTCGAGTGCACGCGCGAGGGCGACCGCGAGAACTGGCAACTCACACTCGAGGTGCAAGCCGCAACGCCCGCGCTCCTTGAGCAGGCGCTGGCGGAGATGCGCGCTCTGATCGGCACTGCCGCAGACGTAGCCTTGCAGGCGGGCGGGGCCACTGTGCGCGAGCTGGCGGTGGTTGACTGCCGTCACGGCCCGACGCTGGCGCGCGTGCACGAGCTGGATAGTGCGCCCGGCCAGGTTCACGGCAAGCGCAAGCTGCGTCTGCACTTTGAGGCAACGCGCCAGGACGCCGCGCAGGCTGTGCAAAGCCAGACCGAGACTCTGACGCTTGTTTCGAAAGCCGGTGCTGCGCACCGACTGCTGACGCGCGGCGAGATGATCCTGCGAAGCGGCGAAGATCCGGCTGCACACGAGAGTGGCATGCCAGCAAGCCCGCCCGGCTTTCGGCGGGTTGCGAGCAAGCTCACGCGCGACGCCGCTGTGCCGTCGCTCGCCTACGAGATGGACGACGAGCAGGTGTTCTCGCCGCTGCCCGCGGGCGTTGACGACGGCCACTACGTCATCAGCGAGGCGCGCGACGCCGAGGGCCGCGTCACGCGAAGCTTGACCGGCTTTTTCGTCGGCCCGGGCGCGTTGGCACAGGCGAACGCGCTGGCACCAGACGGCGCTGAGCGAGTGATCCGCACCAACGCGTTCACGCGCCGTGTTGAGTTCGAATTTCGTGAAGTGGTGCCGGATGCCGACGGCCTGGTCGCGTCCGTCGAGACGCTGAGTTTTATGACGACGCGGCGCGTGGTCGATCACCCGCTGCTTGCGGCCGGCGCGCCCGCCTACCGGCAGGAGATCGGCGCAGCGCAGACCGAGATCATCCAGCAGGGCCGCGCAACCGGCGACGGCCGCCACGCCGCACCGCCGCCGCCGCGCTACTTTGCTGACCTGGTGGAGCGCGCCGTGCGCTACTCGGTGCCGCACCCCGGCCTGCCGGCTGATCGCCGCTGGGTGACCGCCTGGCGCTACGTGTCGCGCACACGCGCGGCAGTGCCGGCAAAACAACCGGAGACAGCATGAGCGAGCACGTCACTGCAGCCTTGAACGGGTTTGCCACGCTGGCAGTTCGCATTGAGCTGCGTCGCGGCGGGCAGCCATCCACGTGTGAAGTGGCGCTGCCGCCCGGCGCGAAGCCCGCACCCGGCGAGGCGCTGTCGCTGGAGTTGCGCGACACGCATACGCGCCGGCAGTTCAACCAGTTCGTGTGTACGAGCGTTGAAGCAACCGCCGACGGCCGCGCCATCATTCACGGTGCCGATTTGCGCCGCGAATGGGCATTGCCGCTCGTGTCCCTGCCCGCGAGCACGGGGGGCAATGCCACCGACCTGCTGGCGAACATTTTTCGGGCGGCGGGCCTTGCAAACGGCAACGCGCCGCCCGCTGTGGGGCAACTGCCGCCGCTGCCACGCCTGCGCGGAAGCGCGGCTGTGCTGGCCGAGCAGATCTGCGCGCTGGTGGGCGCAACAATCGGCGTGAGTGACGAGGGCAACCCCTTTGTCGTACCACCTGATGCCTCGCCCGATCTGGATGCCGCGCTGATCGATTCGCGCCACGACGTTGAGCTGCCGGCTGAGATCATCGTGCTGGGCTCATCGCCGCTGCAACTGCGCACCGTCACGGACTGGCAGCCGGTGCTGCCCGAAGCCGATCAGCTGCGGCCGCTGGCCGAATCACTCGCGGCGTGGGGTATCAGCGAATCGCAGGCGCGCCAGGCCTGCCTGGATGAAGGCGGCTTTTCGCGGCTGATCGGCACGACCGCGCCGGACACGGCAACGCGGCTTGCACTGCTGCGCCGCTACGCGTTTCGATTGCTGCAAGCCTCGCCGGGCGAGCCGTGGGTGCCGGTCGGTGGCGTCGCGCCGGACGGCACGCTGCTGCCGCCAACACTTGAGACACGTGCAACGCGCGCTACCGCCCGCGCGCCGCAGCACCCGCGAGAACAAACGTTTGAGTCACCTGCGATTGCGCCCGCCACAGAAAGCTATGAGATTGACCTGCAACGCCGCGCGCTGCTGCTGGATGAACCGCCGTACCGCCACGAAGCGCAAATCGACACCGACCCCACACGCCAATCTCGACACCTGCAAGGCGGGCCACTGGTCGCGTTGACCATCGCCGTCGAGGCGCAAGGCGATGCGTTTCGCCACACTCAGCCAGGAGTCGGCGCGGGGCCCGCCGTCGTGATCAATGCGCCTCAGCTTGTGCCGGTGATGGATGAATCCGGCAGCGTGCTCAACGCGGCAATTCTCATGCAACAGGCACGGCAGTTGGCCGACGCACTGGCAGCCAACGGCCCGCGCCGGGTTTCACGCCTTGCCGGCATCGCTGATGTCGCAGCCGTCGGCACGGTGGAGCGCGCGGTGATTGAAGCCGGCACGCGCGGCTTGACCACCACGGTCACGGAGTCCCCGATCACGCCCCCCGTGCTTGAGCCGCATGCAAGCGCACCCGACACGGCGGGGCAAGCGCTGCGGCCAAGTTCGCCCGACCACCAGCCGATCAACGCCTGGCGCGCTGGGCCGCTGGTGCTGGCAACCGCGGATGGCGTCAACCAAGCCGAAAGCGTGCTGGCGATGCGCGCGGCGGCGCAGGATGCCGATACCGGTGCGATCGTGCTTGATCAGCCGGGCGGGCTGGCGCTGCCGTACTTTCTTGCCAGCGAAGACGCGGGGCGCTTCGGGCGCTGGTTTTTCGTGGCGGGTGCCGAGGCGCTGGGTGACGGGCGCATTCGTGTCCTGGCAAGCGATGACCGTCACGCGCCGGTTGACGCGCCCGCGCTGAACGCGCGCCGCAGGCAGACACCGGCAGGCGTGCGAGGCCTGCTGGTCAGCACCGGCGGCGCGCCGGAGTTTCTGGATGCCGGGCCGCTGGTCAGCGATTCGCGCGGTCGCAAGCGCGGCGAAGTGTCTGACCTGGTCAGCGATGTTGACGTGTCAACCCTCAGCAAGTGCAAGCGCGGTGGTTTGCAGTTTCTTACGGTGCTGGCCCTAAGCCCTGCGCACCAGCGGGCCGGCGTCGGCGGAGGCGCGCCGGGATGGGTGCCCGCGCTGAACTTTCGCGACGGCCAAACCGGCAACCACGCGGCCTTCGGGCGCGGATTGTTCGCAGAAGGCAGCGGCAACTCGCTGGGGCGGCTTGCCGCGCACGGCAACGGCGGGCCGCTGCTGGCCGACGCCGAGCACTGCGGCAAACACCTGTACGGCGCAGCGGCCGACGACGACGGGCTTTACCGCGAAGCCGCCGGGCACATCAGCACCGAGGCCTTTTTCAAGCTGCCCGGCGATGAGCAGCACGACGCGCCGCTGCGGTTCTACGCGCTGCCGTTTGCCGGGCGCGTGCCGCCGTGGCGGCCCTACGAGGCGCAGATCCGCTACGACGCCGACGACACGCACACCTGGGACGGCAAGCAGCGCGCGGGCCGCTGGAAGATTCAGTATCGCGTGCCCTTCCTGCCCGGCGTGCCGCCAACCTGGAACCCGCCGATCAAGCCGCCCGATGAGCCCCCGCCCGAAGACCCGCCGCCGCCCTGGGTGCCGGTGCCGATTCGCCCGCCCGAAGACATCGTGCCCGTGGTCAGCGAAAACGAAATCTGGGCGCCAAGCCACGACTGGGTGCCCGCCCCCAGCGAGAACGATGACGAAGAAGTTCCCTTCCCCGGCCCCAGCATCAAAAGTCAGGGCTGGGCCGGCGAAAGCGAGGGCTACCCCGACCCGTCACTGGGCGGCGGATGCGTCTTTCTTCCGCCTGACCGCAGCCTGGCTGACAGCGGCGACGACGGCGACCGCGAGACGTTTGTGCTGCTGCACCCGGAGGTCTCGCTGGCGTTCGGCCATCCGGGCTTTGCACAAGGCCGCCCGGTCAACGGCTGGGACGTGCAGTTGAGCGCCCCCGGCGGCGATTTGCTGTTCACCCCGACCGATGAGGAAGGAAACGCCGACGAAGCGCCCCGCGCCGTGCAGATCAACGCCGACGCCGTCGTAACCGGCAAACTGACGGTTGAAGGGCTGATCGACCCGACCGGTTTGCAGCTTGACCCGCAAAGCTCCAACCCCGGCACGTCGCCCACGCTGTGGGCCGACAACGACAGTCTGCCGCGCTGGGGCAGCGCCGCGCTGATGCTGCTGGGCAGTGAGCTGCGCACGCGAGTCGTCGCCTACACCGGCAGCGGCGCGACGGGCAAGACGGTCACACTTGCGGGCATCAACCGGGCCCACGCGCTGGTGCTGATGGGCCGCGAAAACAGCCGCGGCGTGGCGATCGCGCTGCCCGCCGGCGGCACGGGCGCAGTCAATTTCAAGCGCGCAGCCACCGGCGGCAACGAAACAGCGTTCACGCTCGATGCGCCGCCATCCGGCGAGCAGACGCTGACCATCAACAGCACCCACGATGACTTCAATGCCGACGGCGAAAGCTACGACCTGCTCGTCATCGGCACACCCACCTGACCGGAGACCCCCATGCGAATTGCCATCATCCTGCTGATCTGCGCCAGCCTGTGCGGTTGCGCGCTGCTTGACTCGCTGCTTGGCGAGCGCAGCGTGCACGCCACCGACGCGCAAGGCCGCCCGCTGTACGAAACCGCACAGGGCGAACTGACCACCGACGCCGCAGACCCCCAGACCGGCACACCGCACAAGCCGGTCAATCTCACGCTCGTCGACACGGACGGCGCAACCGGCGTCGCGGAATGGCTGAACGCGCTCGGCCCCTGGGGTGCCTTGGCGGGCGCCGCCACAACGCTGGTCGCCGGAGTGTACGCACGCGCGCGTAATCGCCAGCGGTTGAACGAAGCCGGCCTGCGCGAGCAGGCACAGCAGCAGCTTGACCTGACAGGCAGCGCCCTGACGTTCGCGCTGCGCATGGTAGAGAAGATCAAGGAAGGCCACGCCGTCGATGCCAACCGCGACGGCCGCGTAAGCCTGAAAGAAATCAAGCAGTGGGTGCGCGAGCAGGGCCGGGACTTTCAAGACCCGCGCTACCTGGCAGAGCTTGTACGCATCGCCAACGCCAGCCTGCCGAGCGGGCATGAGCTGGCCACCATCCGCACCGCGCATCAAAACACGTGAGTTTTGCCGGGCTGTCCGTACTAGTGCAGGAGATTTACGGAGCCCGGGATGAAACGACTGCTGCCCTGCCTTGCCCTGCTGCTGCTGATCGCGCCTTCGTTGGCGCAGGATGTCGACCGCCAGTGGCCCGGCCGCAACCCTGAAGCCACCGCGCCCGACACCCAGCCTGAAAAGGGTCCCGGCGGCAAAGACTACGCGCACGCGAAAATCGAGACACACTCCGCCGGTGAGGGCAACAAGCGCTACTGGCTTTACACGCCCGCTGAGCCCAAGCCCGAAAATGCGCCGGTGGTCGCGTTTATTCACGGCTACGGGCAGCTTACGCCCGACGGCTACATCCGCTGGCTTGAGCACCTTTGCCGGCGCGGCAACATCGTGATCTATCCGCAGTACCAGGAGCACGGCCTTGAGCCCAGCAACAAGTACGCCTCCAACAGCGCCGAGGCAATCCTCGCTGCGCTGACATGGCTTGAAGAAGATGAGAAGCGCGTTCAGCCCATTCGGGACAAGTTCGCCATCGCCGGGCACTCCGCCGGTGGCGTCACCGCCGCCAACATGGCCGCCGACTGGGAGGCGTTGAAGCTGCCCAAGCCCCGCGCTGTCATGCCCGCACAGCCGGGCCGGCATTTCAGCCATGCCAACAAAGACCAGGCCAACGGGCTGATCCCGCTTAGCGAGTACAAGAACATCCCGGAAGACTGCCTGCTGCTGTGCGTGTACAGCGACAGCGACCACACCGTGGGTGCGTGGTGCGCGCGCAAGATTTTCGCCGACGCAACCGGCGTCAAAGCCGAGAACAAGAACCTCGTCGAGGTCGTCAGCAGCGACTACGGCAAATCGCCCGTCATCGCCGATCACCGCACCGCCGCGGCCTTCGAGGGCGGCGTGGACCTGTGGGACTGGTACGGATACTGGAAGCTGCTCGATGGCTTGACCGACGCCGCCTTTCACGGCAAGCACCGCGAGTACGCGCTGGGCGACACGCAACAGCAGAAGTTCATGGGCAAGTACAGCGACGGCCGGCCGTTTGAGCCGCTGAAGGTCTGGCTTGGCGACGCCAAGGTTGACCCGGAAACCGACTACGCCCCGGCTTTCGACAGAAGGGGCAACCGCGTACCGCCCCCAGCCAGCAAAGAGCCGGACGCGGCGAAGGATTAGCAGCGCACCGAAAGCCAGCAGCGTCCCCGCGCAGTGTTTTCTTCACAATTGGGCTTGGCCCTGCCGATGGCATCTTTGTATGCTGCCGCCATCAACGGTAGCTGAAACTGTCTGCAATGCCGGTACTGGCTGTGTGGGCGCATTGGTTGCCGGATCTTACGACAACGTCCCGAAAGGAGTTCGAAATGAGAATCCGAGGTGCAGCAGCACTGGCGGTAGCGTTGTGTGCGTCACTCGCGCTGGTTTCGTGCCGCGAAGAGGCCCCTGAGGCCGGCGCGGACGGTGGCAACACACCGGCTGAATTCCACGGCCGTGGCATCCCCACCAACTGGGGCCAGACCGTGCCCGGCGCCACCGTCGCCGGTGAAGAAATCGCCGAGGGCGTTGAGACTTTCTCGGTGCTGCCCAGTCAGCCGATCGTGTCTTCCACACTGGTGCTGGAGGTTCCATCCGGCGGCTCGCAGGGCATTTCAACCGGCGCGATCAACGCGCTGGACGTGACGCTCAGCAACCAGCTTCCTGTCGGCACGCCGGCAATCCTGGGCAATCGCGTGTATGTCGGCAGCGGCTTCGGCAGCTACCTTGTGAACTGCCTTGACGCCACCACCGGCGCCATCATCTGGTCGAAGCCCAGCAACTCGGACGGGCCAAGTGCCATCGCTGCTGAGGGCAACTACATTTCGTTCACGACGGAAAGCTGCACGCTGGAAGTGATGGACGCCGACACAGGCGCGTTGCTCTGGGGCCGCTGGCTTGGTGACCCGGTACCGGCTGCGCCCACGCTGGCTGGCAACCGCGTGCTTGCGGTGTACCCGAACTGGTCTTCCACGACTGTAAATGAAAACCTCGCGGGCCCCGTGCCCGTGGGCCAGGTGGCCTTCGGCAATCCCGGCGGCGTGACCGGGCCGGTCGCCCTGGGCTGCTTCGACACCAGCGACGGCACGTACCTTTGGGGCGCGCCGCTGCCCGCGCACGTGATTTACGCGCCGATCGTGCACGGCGACCGCGTGTACTGCACAACTCTCAACGGTGACCTGGTGCAGGTTGACCTGCTGACCGGCACCGTGCTTTCCAACACCAACGTCGGCGCGACTTCTCCGCCCACTGCCTATGTGGACGGCAGCACCGTCAAGCTCGCGTTTTCGCAGCGCTACGTTGATACCACCACCCACGAGCGCCTGCGCACCGGCACAGCCGCCGGCGTGCTTGACGCCGCCATGATCGCACCGGGCGCCGCGTCCTATCTGGACGCAGTGGTTTCTGCGGGCAGCAACTACTTTGTGAACCCGCCCGTGGCGCTGGACACGGAGTACAGCCCGTGGCTGATGCCATCCTGGAGTGCGGGGTCGTACCCCAGCGTCGGGGTAGGCAGCGTGTTCGCCATGAGCAGCTTTGAGGGCTCGCGTCCCGTCGTCGCCAACAACCGCATCTATGCGGCAATGGGCAACCGCGTTGTCGCCACCGACATGCAGGGCACAGTGGCATGGACCTACAACCACCCGACCACCAACGCCTGGCGCCTGCTGAACCCGCCCGCGCTGGCCGGCAACAAGCTGGTCGTCTCGGACATGGAAGGCAAGGTCGTCGTGCTGAACGCCGACACCGGCGCGGTGATCAATACCTACGTGACAAACTATCACTTCACACAACAGCCGGCTGTGATGAACGGCGGTATCTACCTTGGCACCAGCAACGGCCACCTGATCATGATCCCAACGGGGGACCTGAGCATGACAGGCTGGAGCCAGTGGGGCGGCAACTCGCGCCACAACAAGTAGCTAGAAGCAACAGAACGACGCCTCCTGCGGGAGGCGTCGTTCGTTATATTGGCGCGCGCAGAATCGGGCGGAGGTGGTGGAATTGGCAGACACGCTGGATTTAGGATCCAGTGGGGCAACCCGTGCGGGTTCAAGTCCCGCCCTCCGCACCAGACTTCGCGGCCGCGCAAGCGGCAGCGAAGTCTGTCCGCCGAAGCTTTAGCGAAGGCGGACTCTTTCATGGCAGCAAAGAGCGGCCGCTACGTCTGGCAGGCCAAACTGTCCGCCGAAGCTTCAGCGAAGGCCACCAGTTCCCGCCTATGCCTTTGCCCCGCGCGCCACAACCACTATAAAGGAAGCAACCCGAGTTTGAGGCCGCCATGATTACAGACACTGCAACCACCAACTTCGACCTCACGGAAGAGCAGCAGCAGATCCAGCAAACCGCGCGCGAGTTCGTGAAAGACAAGCTGGCACCGCGCGCGCAGGCTCTGGATGAATCCGCCGAGTTCCCCGAAGACATTTTCAAGGAACTCGCCGAGCTCGGCTTTCTCGGCCTCAGCATCCCCGAAGAAGCTGGCGGCAGCGGGTTTGACACGCTCAGCTATATCCTGGTGGTCGAAGAACTGGCCAAGGCTTGTGCCAGCACCTCTCTAGGCTATGCCGCGCATATCAGCCTGGGCACTACGCCGATTTATCTGTTCGGCACCGACGCGCAGAAAGAAAAGTACATCCCGCAACTGTGCCGCGGCGTAGATGAGAACGGCAAGCTGACACTCGGCTGCTTCGGATTGACCGAACCTGGCGCCGGCAGTGACGCGGGCGGCACCAAGACCAGCGCCGAGCGCAAGGCCGACCACTGGCTCGTGAACGGGCGCAAGGCATGGATCACCAACCCGCACTACGCGTACACGTGCATTTTTACGGCGCGCACCAACCCGCAGGCGCAGACCGGCAAGGGGATTACGGCCTTTATCGCCGAGCTGGATACACCCGGGTTTCACGTCGAAAACAAGGAAGACAAGCTTGGTATGCGCAGCAGCGACACCGCCCAGTTGCGCTTTGAAGACATGAAGCTGCCGCTGGATGCCGTCGCCGGCGGAGAAGAGCAGGTGGACGTCGGTTTTCCCAAGTTCATGAAGACGCTCGCCGGCGGGCGCATCAGCATCGGCGCGCTCGCACTGGGCATCGCAGCCGGCGCGTACGAGAAAGCGCTGGAGTACGCGCGGCAGCGCAAGCAGTTCAATAAGCCGATCGGCACGTTCCAGGGTGTGGCGTTCATGCTGGCGGACATGGCCATGGAAATCGAAGCCGCCAGGCACCTGGTGTATCACGCCGCAAGGTTGCGCGACGCGGGCCGCGACTTCGCGCTGGCGGGCAGCATGGCCAAGCTGTACGCCAGCGAAGTAGCCATGAAGACCTGCACCAACGCGATCCAGACGCTGGGCGGCGTAGGCTACACCCGCGAGTACGACGTAGAGCGCATGTACCGAGACGCCAAGCTGTGCGAAATAGGCGAAGGCACCTCAGAGATCCAGCGAATAGTAATCAGCCGCCAAATCCTCGGCGACCTAAGAAACGTCTGACCCCGACTCGAACCCCGGCCTTTCGGCCGGGGCTCGATCACTTGCATTGGTTGCTGCCGCCGGTTTGCATGGGTGCATGCCCGACGTTTCTTTGGTCCCGCTTACTTCTGAAAACTATGACGCTTGCCTGGCGTTGCGGGTGCACTCGGCGCAGGCTTCGTGGGTTGCTGCTAACGTGAAGTCGGTGGCTGACTCGCGCGTTTACCCTTACCTGAACCCTTTGGT
>CAZZBH010000059.1:0-6213 GCA_964652605.1 uncultured Planctomycetaceae bacterium | reverse complement strand
CTAACGTGAAGTCGGTGGCTGACTCGCGCGTTTACCCTTACCTGAACCCTTTGGTGGTCACGGCCGGCGATGTGGCGGTCGGGTTTGGGTTGTGGGGCCGCGATCCGGACACCGGGCGCTTCTACATCGTGCGCATGATGATCGACGCCGCACACCAGGGCAAAGGCCTCGGCAAAGCCGCCACCGCGGCGATGATTGAGCTGATCCGCACCCGCCCCGGGTGCGACGCCATCTACCTAAGCGTCGTGCCGGGCAACGAAACGGCTGAGCGTCTGTACGCGTCGCTAGGGTTTCAGCGCACCGGCGAGGTGGACCCCGACGGCGAAATTGTCATGAGGCTCGAGCTGCCGCCCGGCCGGTAACCCGGCCTGTCCGTACTTGCGCCTTACCGGCCGGTGGTATGATTCCGGGACTATGGCTACCACCCAGGACCGGGCGGATGAGGCTTACCAGAAGGCGCTGCTGGCGGCAGTGGTTGCCGTCAAGCGCGGGTTCCTTACGGCCGATGCGGCTATGGAAGTGCTGAGCAATGGCGACCCGCCGGCTGCGCCTGTGCCCGCCGATCCCGTGCAATCCGTCCTCAACGTCAACCCGGACGCCCCGCGCGCCGCGCTTACCAACGAACTCAACGACCTGCTTAAGGACTCCGAGTGGATGAAGTCCGCCTGGCAGCGCATTGAACTCAGCGCTGAGCAAGCCGCCTCACTTTCATCCATGCGTCCCGGCGCGGGCCAGCTTGAGGAGGCCCGCGCAGTGCTTACTGCACTCGCACGCGAGCGGCTTCAGGCATTGCGCGAGCGGCTGCCGCTGAGCAACGAGACGCGCTACAGCGTGGTGCGCGAGTTCGCGCGCGGGGGAATGGGGCGCATTCTCATTGCGACTGACAACGCGGTCGGGCGCGAAGTTGCGCTGAAAGAGGTGCTGGTGCCGGACGCCGCGCAGGGCCGCGACCCCACCGATGCTGACCCGGAAGCCGTCGAGCGCTTCCTGCGCGAAGCCAAGGTGACCGGCCAGCTTGACCACCCCGGCATCGTGCCGGTGTACGAAATATCGCGCCGGCAGGACGGCAGCATCTTCTACACGATGAAGCTGGTGCGCGGCGTAAGCATGACCGCGCGCATGGAGGAGATCGCCAGCTCAAGCAAGACCGACGCGCAGAAGTTCGCCGAGCGCATGAAGCTGCTCGAGGCGTTTCTCGATGTCTGCCACGCCATCGCCTACGCCCACGCCCGCGGCGTGATTCACCGCGACCTCAAGCCGGACAACATCATGCTGGGCGACTACGGCGAGACGGTGGTGCTCGACTGGGGCCTGGCGCGTGTGCGCGGCACCGAAGACGTGGTGATGCACCGCGACACGCCGCGCTTCTCACAGTCGCTGATGAAAAACGCGCAGGAAAGCCACACGCTGGCAGGCTCGGTGATGGGAACGCCGGGGTACATGGCGCCCGAGCAGGCGGCCGGGCAGTTGCACCTGGTGGACGAGCGCAGCGACGTTTACGCGCTGGGCGCGATCCTGTACCAGATTCTCGCCGGGCATCAGCCGTACATCGGCGGCGGCGCCATGACTGTCGTGGAGCAGGTGCTTGCAGGCGATCCCACGCCGTTGAAAGTAGCAGCGCCGCTCGCGCCGCCAGATCTGGTGACGCTGGCAGAAAAGGCGATGGCGCGCGACCGCGAGAAGCGGGTCGGCTCGGCGGCGCAGCTTGCGGATGAGATCGCGGCCTACCGCGGCGGACGGACGCTGAGCGTTTACAACTACAGCTCAGCCGAATTACTCAAGCGCTTCGTCGCGCGCAACAGGGCAGCGGTGGGCGTGGGCGCGATGGCCGGCTGCGTGCTGATCGTGGTCCTGGTGTTGAGCGTACTGAACATCCGGTCAGAGCGCGACGTTGCGGAAGGCGCCCTGGCCGAACGCGACGCGCTTGCCGCTGAGCAGCGGGCAAAGAGCGAGCAACTGATCGCCGCGCGCCGCGAACGCATCGCCGCGCAAAAGATCGTGCTGGCGGGCCTCAACCCGGATGAGGCGCGGAAGCAAGCGCGGGAACTTGAGGCGGCACGGAAAGCGCTTACGGTCGAGCAGCGCCGCGTCCAGGGTGTCAACCAGCCGGAGGTCAGCGCAGCTGCAACACGCCTGCTAAACGCAGCAGCGGCGCGGGAGGAGCTGATCCGGCTCGCGCTTGAGCCCGTGGCGGGCAAGCGCGAAGCACTGATCGCTCCGGATGAGCTGCGGCGGCACGAGGAAGCACTGGTCAGCGACCGCGTGCTGGCGGCGTCGCTGTCCACACTGAATGAAGACTTCGCGGTGGCTGGGTTGATTCTCGACGGCACGAACGCGCGCGGCGAGCTGATGGACAGGGCGCGAAGCGAGCTAAGCAGCGCGCGGACCGAGCTGCTGCGCCGGCGGGCAGAGCGCATCGGCACGATCCTGCAGTACATTCGCGCGGGTGAGGACGACAACGGACGCTCCGTCAACGCCGCGCGCGTGCAGGACTTCGTGGTCGAAGTCGGCGGGTGGCGCGAGCAGCAGACCGTGGACCTGCTGGTGGATGCGCTCAACCCGCGCATCGCCAGCGCGCGCGAGCAGCCCGAGGGCACGGTCTGGAATATACGCCAGCGATTCGAGATCCAGTTCATCTGCGAAGTGCTGTTGCAATCCGGCCGCGCCGAGCACGCGGTGCCGCCGCTGGCGGAGCTGATGCTCGCGCTCTCAGACGAAGAGCTTGTGGTGCAGATCGCGATCACACTGTCCCGCCTGGAACACCCGTCGGCGTGGCAGCCGCTGGCAGAGCTGAAATGGAAAGCCGGCGACGAATCGCCGCTGTGGTCTCGTGTGAAGCGCCAGTTCTGGCGGGTGCCGGAGCCAACGGACTTGCCGCGCGCCGTAAGCGTCGAGGAGCAGCTGAACCTCGCGCGCCTGCGGCTTGACCAGGGCCGCCTCGAGCCCGCAACCGAAGTGCTGGAAGCAATCCTGGCCCGGAACCCCACGCACCAGGAGGCACTGCTGACACTCTCGCGGGCGCAAGACCAGTCCCGGCAGAGTGGCCGCTACGAGCGGGCGCTGGAACTGGTGGAGCGGGTCATCGCGGAAAACCCGTACCACGCGCGCGCCCTGGCCTGGAAGGCGCGCATCCTGTTGTTCGGGCTGCCGGGGCAACTGAGGCCCGCCTCGATGGAGGAAAAGGAGGCGCGGCGCGACCAGATAAACGAGTTTGCCGAGCGTGCAGTAGCAGCCGCGCCGCGCGACTGGTGGCCGCGACTGATCCGTGCAACGACGCGTCGCTATTTGGATGAAAAGGGAGAGTGGGCGCACGACCCCGTGCTCGCGCTTCAGGACCTCGACCTGGCAATCGAGCTGGCGCCGCGAAGCCCCGAGCTATATGTGGAACGCGCGAGGACGCGGCTAAGCGCCGTCTCACGCCAAGCCGCGCCCGGCGAGCGCGCGGGCGCCGCGAAAAACGCAGCACCGCTTTCGCTGGTGGACCTGAACCGCGCGATCGACCTCGACCCCGAGAACTCCAACATCTGGGCCGCCCGCGCCGACATCTACGGGGTGCTGGAGAACTTCGACGCCAGCATACGCGACATCTCTCGCGCCATTGAGCTGGATCCGGCGCGCTTCCAGCACTACCGTGCGCGGGGCCACATGCGGCACGAGATCAAGGACTACGCGGGCGCGCTGGATGACTTCAAGACGATCATAGAGATGCGCGGCGAGTCGTTCCCGCCAGTGTTCGCCGAGCGCGCGAACGTTTACGAATCCATGGGCGAGCTCGAGCTCGCGATCGAGGGCCTGCAGCGCTACGTGGACTTGCGCCCAGGGTTCTTTGACAACGACCGTGTCCTTCAAGAGATCGAGGAACTCAAGCGCAGACTCAAGGACAGTAGAGAGACAGACTGACAAGCCGGCGTATCAAACCGCCGGGGTGCCCACTCGGCGTGAGACCGGCCGCAGCAGGTACGACGGAATCAGGAAGATGAAGAACGCCAGCGGAAAGGCCACTCGCCCGAACATGCCGCCGACGATGGCCGCGCTCACGGCTGCGCCCAGCAGGTCGAAGGTGAACCCGGCGTAAGCCCACTCTTTCAGGCCCGGCAGTTTCGGAACAAGCAGGGCTGCAACGCCGAGCAGTTTGCACACGCCCAGGATCGTCGCCAGATACAGCGGGTACTGAAGCTGGGTAAAGACCTCGACGACGCTGGATGTGTGTAGAATGTCCTGCACCCCACCAGCCAACATCGCCGCACAGAACAACCCCGTGCAAACCCAGTAAGCAACCAACCGGCCACGCCCGAACGTCATGCGGGCACGATAGCAAACAGTGGACGAAATCGCTGGTTTGCCGGGTGCCGAGTGTGCTACCGGTCGAGATGAACGGCTCGGTCTGTCGGCACGACGAATGCGTGGGTTTTCTCCTGCGCCCATCCTTTCGAGAGGTAGTACGACCCCGGGAGCAAGCAATCGAGAACGAGTGTCTCACCCGCCTTGAGGAACACACTTCCGTGCCGCAATGCCTTGTCGGGTTCGGTTTCGTAGTACAGGGCGTAGTCGGTGTCGGCTGTCAGTGCCGTCCCGACGAGGGTTATGCTGTACAGCTCCGGCAAGACGATGGTTTCTCGATTGGGCCCTGCGGCCAGGTGGAATTCCTGCGATAGCAGCGGCACGAACCGATCTCCGCTCAACCTGACTGCGAGCCAAATGGGGCCGGCTGCGAGGCCCGACCAGGCGGCAACTTCGGAGTTGTCCTTGGAATGTCGCCCGTTGGCGTTTGCGTAGATCGCTTGACCGAGCTCGTCAGCGAAGTGGACATCAAGGCGCGACTGGAGGGCCTCCGGTATGTTGCGGATTGTCAGGTGCAGCGCGGCTTCGGCCCGCAGTTGCAGGTTCACGCTCGCGCCTGGCCGCCAGGTGATCTGGGCTGACGCACGCCCGGTGTTGCGGACTTCGGCAACGATAATCAGCGCCGTCTCCTCGGCGGGCGGCTCATTGAACCAGACCTGCAAGGTGCCGTCGTCCGCCTGCCAGCAGGACTTGCATCCGACGTGGTTCCCGCCGGCAGTGACCCTGAGCTGCCAGAGGTTGACGGGAGAAAGCGCGCCGGCGGGATCGCGCACGGACATGAGCAAGTGCGGGTCGGCAGGCGCGCTCACGGTGATCGAGGTTTCGGTGGCGCGGGACGCAACGGTCACCCGCCCGGTTGCAAGCACATGGCCGCTCTGGTCGAGCAGCGAGACGGAGTACATCCCGGCACTGACTTCCATGATTTGAAACGTCTCGTTCTTCTTGTCGAGATGGCCCTCGTACCACACGCGTTGGACACCGGCGATTTGAGCGGGGTTGCCGGAGGCATCGATCCGGCCAAGTTGCACCCGCAAGCCGCCCATCGGGCGTGCGCCGGTGTAAACGATGCGGCCCGTAACCCGCCTTTTCTGATCGAGTTGAATCTCAATCGGCTCGTGCGGAACGAGGCGCTCGACGAGCATTTCTGCGTGCGCGACCAGGTACTCGCCTGACGTGAACCGCACGCTCCAGTTGCCAGGCCCGAGACGAAGGTAGGGGTTGCGGTCGCGGTGCCAGGTTCCGTGTGCGTGGGGTCCGGGAGCGGACGCCCACGTCAATGTCGCACTGATCTGACACTCCTCGGCCAATGTGCCGTCCGGCATCAGGACACGAACGGGGATCTTCGCGATGCTCTGGCCGACCAGGCGAACCGAGCGGTTGGAAGCAGAATCGACAGTCGCGGAGTCGAACTCCCAACCCGGGTGCGCTCCGTAAACGCCGTACCTGCCCTCAAGCACTTGATCGAACCGGAACCTGCCCTGCTCATCGGTTTCAACGCGACGCTCCACATCCCAGCGCCAGTACGCTTCGCGGCGGGTTATGCGAATGTTGTCTTCCAACTGGCTTTCGAACTCGGCTTCGGTATTCGCGGGAACCTTCAGGTTTGTCCATCGTTCGGTGATCGGGCTGGTGCCAAACCAGCGAAGGTTGACCCAGACCCCTGGCAGCGGCGTCTCCGTCCCGTCAACTACGACTCCGCTGATCGAGCCCTGGCCGCGGGTCTCGGGAATGTCGAGCTCGTCGCGCGTCGGTCTGTCCGCACGAACTGTTTCCTGCCGGGGTTCTTCGACCGCCTCTCGCCGCGGAGCCTCAACTGGCTCCGGTTCTCGGATCCACGTCACGTCTGCGCCTGCCGCCGGCTCTGGAGTGAAC
>CAZZBH010000058.1:0-22928 GCA_964652605.1 uncultured Planctomycetaceae bacterium | reverse complement strand
GCTGCTTGCCCATCTCTTTGCGTGCGAGGTGGACGTTGTAACCGAAAACGCGGCTGTCGGGCCGCGCGAAATACACATGCTCGAAAATGCAGTGAGCGTGCCGCTGAGGCTCGCTCCAGCGGCGCGAGTGCAGGCCGTCTTCGTCAATTCGCAGCAGCTCGCCGGGCTCGATGTCGCGCACGTACTCAATGCCCAGCATGTCGAAGGCGCAGGTCTCACTGGCCAGCACCCAGCCATCACCCAGTTTCCCCAGGGCCAGAGGGCGAAATCCCTGCGGATCGCGCGCGGCAAACACGGCGTCATTGGTCAGGAAGACGAAACTGAAGGCGCCCTGCATGCGCTTGAGAGCCTCGGCAATCGGGTTCTCGGCACCCTTGATTTCAGGCCGGGCAAGCAGGTGCAGCACGACTTCGCTGTCACTGGTGGTCTGGAAGATGCTGCCCTGATCCTCAAGCTCGCGGCGAAGTTGCCAGCCGTTTGACAGGTTGCCGTTGTGGGCAACGCTGACCTGGCCGCCGGAGTAATCCACCGTGATCGGCTGGGCGTTGCGCACGTTGCTTGAACCGGCAGTTGAGTAGCGCGTATGGCCAATGGCGCGGCTGCTGCTGAACTTGCTGAAGAAGTCCTCGGTGAAAACTTCCCCGACAAGGCCCATACCCAGGTAGCTCTTGATGCGGCCGTCCATCAGGCACGCAATGCCGGCGCTTTCCTGACCGCGGTGCTGCAATGCGAACAGGCCGTAGTAGCTAAGCTCAACCGCGTCAGGATGGTTGAAAACGGCAAATATACCGCACGCTTCACGAACTGTGCTCATCTGCCTCCTTGCAGACCGATCATAGCAAGCAAGGCACATCGGTGCAGCAAGCAGGCGACACTGACTTACAAGCATCCAGCGCCCGCCGAATACCCGGGGCGTCAGTGCCAGAAATTTGGCGGTGATTCCTGCGCGGCTTCGTGCATGCTCAGCCAAGTCCCTGGGGCCCCTCAGGAGTTCTGCGCTATGCGCCCCACTCCAAGACTTGCCGCAGCAATGCTGGCGGCCATGGTCATTGCTTTTCTGCCTTCCTGCGCGTTTGACGGCCGGACCGCCTCGATGCACGAACACGCCGCGCCGATTGAGCGGCCGCACATCGTGAGGCGTGTAGCCCCGCGCGACCCCGATCTGCCGGCAAGAATTGAGCGGCAAGCCGGCGAATTCTGCCCGCCGGAGCTGGAGGCGGAGCTCTGGTACCTGTTCCTGTTCTACGGCTTATTCTATGTCGGCTACGCCCTGGTCTGGGGCATGGTGGAGCTGGTCGAGCTGATCGTCGATGCCTGCGAAGGCAACCCGCCGACCGAATAGGCGCCTGGAATTCTTAAGACGTATTCGCGCAGTCTGCGGTTGCTATTGCCCGGTCGAGAGACTATGAGATACGCGATAGTGACCACTGGCACATGGGCCGGGAGGGGTGAATGAAAAGAAAAGTTCTTGGCGTGCTGCCCGGCCTGCTGGCGACGTTTGCCTTGGCATTTCTGCCGGCGTGCGGCTTTCCGTTTCGGGAGCTGCTTGGCCCCCGGGTTGAGCGGGGCCCGATCGAGCGTCCGCATGTGGTAGAGAGGATCGCACCGCGTGACGCCGACATACCGGCGGAGATTGAACGGGGCGCATTCGTTGATTTCAGCGGGGCGGTCAATGCAGCGGCGCTGGTGCTGCTGCTTGGTGTACTGGTAGTGGGTGGCTTGGTCTGCCTTGCGATTCTGATTTATCACTCGTTCGACTAGCTTTTCACATCGCGAGAATGCCCGCCCTCTCCTTGACTTGGCGCACCCTTGCGCTACGTTGTGGGTCACGTTTCAGGGATGTAGCACCCCGGAGCGGCCGCTGGGCCTGCTCCTTTCTTTTTGAGGACTTGAGGTTCAGACAATGTCAGGCGTAAACGGCGTAGAAATGCTGCGGTTCGTCGAGATGATCGCCCGGGAAAAGGGCATCGAAAAGGCGGAAGTACTGGCGGCCATCGAGCAAGCCATGATTGTGGCGCTGCGCAAGCGCGTCGAGAACCCGGACACTCTTGTGGTCAGTGTTGACCCCAATAACGGCGAGATTCTGGCCCACGAGACTGACCTGGATGGAGTAACCACCGACGTAAAGCTTGCCGACATGGGCCGCATCGCCGCGCAGACCTTCAAGCAGATCTTTGTTCAGAAGAACCGCGAAGCCGAGCGCGACAACGTCTTCGAAAAGTACATTCATCTCAAGCGCGAAATCCGCAGCGGTACCATCCAACGCAGCGAAGGCCCCAACTACGTCGTCAACCTCGGTGACGCCGAGGCCTTCTATCCGCGCAAGGAACAGGTCCCGACCGAAAGCTACAACATCGGCGAGCGCGTTCGCGGGTTGATTCTGGACGTGCGCAAGCAGGGCCAGAAGGTCAAGATCATCCTTTCGCGCACGCACCCCGAATTCGTGAAAAAGCTGTTCGAGCTTGAAGTGCCCGAGGTGGCTGAGCGCATCATCGAGATCAAGGCAATCGTCCGCGAGCCCGGCTTTCGAAGCAAGGTTGCGGTCGCCAGCTACGATCCCAAAGTAGATGCAGTCGGTGCATGTGTCGGCGTCCGTGGTTCGCGGATCAAGGGCATCATCGACGAGCTCAACAACGAGAAGATCGACATCATCCGCTGGAACGAGTCGGCGGAAATCCTGATCACCAACGCGCTGAAACCCGCACGCGTTGATTCGATCACGCTGGATTACGACAATCGCCGTGCGCGAGTTGTTGTGCCGGACGACCAGCTTTCGCTGTCGATCGGCAAGCGCGGCCAGAACGTGCGCCTTGCGGCAAGGCTTTGCAAGTGGGACCTTGACATCGTTACCGTCAGCCAGGAACAGGACTGGCGCAAACGCACCCTCGAGAAGTTCCGCGGCATCACCGGCGTGGACGACCTGCTGGCTGAGGCGCTGTTCAGCAGCGGCTTTGACAGCTTTGCTGACATCCTGGCAGCAGGCCCCGAGGCACTGATGAAGGTGCCGGGTATCAGCATGGAAGCGGCTGCGCAGATCCTGCAGCACGTGCAGGCCAACCCCGAGCCGCCGGAAGAGACTACCGACGTGGTGCATGCCGATGGCGCGCAACGCCGTCCGGACAACACCTACGTCGAGCCGGGCCAGGAGTTGGAAGAAGACAAAGACAGCGACGATCCGCTTGGCGGTCAGTCGCCGTCAGGGCCCAAGCTTCCTGCCGACCCGTTTGCCCGCGCAGCCGAGTATGCTGCGCAAGAAGAAAGGGCTGCCGCAATGCGCCGGGAAGACGCGGGCCTTAACAGGTAGTAGCAGGGAAGCAATCTGTGTTTTTTGGTGGAAGGACCAGAGCGGTCTATGGCAGTTGAATCGAAGACAGCAGACGCAGGCACAGTGCCAGCCCACAAGGTTTACAAAGACCTGGGGATGGAACTGAAGGTATTCAAGGAAAAGGCAGCCGAGATCGGCATCCAGGTCAAGCGCGCGATCGACAAGCTGTCCGAGGATGAGATTGCACGCCTGCGCAAGCACCTTGGCGTCGCCGAAGAGCCATCCGCCGCGCCGCCCAAAACCCTGACACCCGCCGAGGAAGCCCGCAAAGCCGCCGAAGAGACCCGCCAGGCCGAAGCAGCAGCCCGCCAGGCCCGCGAAGATGAAGCACGGCGAAAGCAGGAAGAAGCGGAGCGGTCTCGTCTGGAGGCACTCGGAAACCGGCTTGGAGTGCCGCCTGAGCATGTAGAGTTTGTCGGGCAGTTGATGGGCGTTGAGATCAACACGCCGGAAGACATTGACGAGCTTCTTGTGCAACGCGTACAGAAGCACGAGACCGTCTTCAAGATCGGTGCAGAATTTGAACTTGAGCCGCGCGAAGTGGCGCGCATCGCCCGCCAGCTTGGCATCGAAGTCGGGCGCAAGGGCTTCAAGGGCCTGTCGCCATCCGAAGAATTCATGCTGCGCGCGATGGTCAAGCAGAAGCATACCACTGCCGAAGAGCGCCGTGCCGAAATCCAGGTCGATAAACCGGCTGAATACAAGCCGGCTCCGCCGACCGGAAACAAGGCAGTCGAGACGCGGGAAGTCGCCAAGGCTGCCGCCGGTGACACCGCCCGCCGCGAGCGCCGCGGCCGCGTCACCCAGGAACAGACGCGCGAGATTATTCCCGAGCGTTTTCGCGAGCAGCGCTACGGCGCCGGCCGCTCAAGGCGTGAGCGCTTTGAGGTCAGCCAGCTCAGCTACGACCGCCCGCGCGGTGGCCGTTCGCGCCGCCGCGGGCGCGGCGACGACATGGTCGAGGAAAAGAAGGTTGAGCTGCCGACCGGTCCCGTGACGGTCGAGCAACCACTGAATCTTCGCCAGTTGTCCGAGGCCATGGGCGTCAAGACCAGCGAGATCATGACACGCATGATCAAGGAAGGCCTGCCGCCCATCCGCATCAATGACTCGCTGGGCAAGGATGTCATCGAGCAGATCGGCATCATCTTTGAACGCGAAATCACGGTCACCGAGCCCAAAGACGCCGAGACCCTGATCGCCGAGCAGCTTGAGCGCTTCGACGAAGACGCCGGAACCGCCGAGCATCGCGCGCCGATCGTCACCATCATGGGTCACGTGGACCACGGCAAGACAAGCCTGCTTGACGCGATTGCCGCACTGGACCGCGTAAGCGAAGAATCCGGCGGCATTACGCAGCACATCGGCGCATTCCGGCTTGACCTGCAGGAGAAGGACGGCAAGTACACGTCCATCTACAACGACGCAGACGTTGAGGCGGGCGCCAAGCGCCTTCGTGTTACGTTCATTGACACGCCGGGCCACGAGGCCTTCACTGCCATGCGCGCGCGCGGCGCGAACGTCACCGACATTGCCGTGGTGGTCGTGGCTGCCGACGACGGTGTCATGCCGCAGACAGAAGAGGCCATTGCCCACGCCAAGGCCGCAGAAGTCGAAATCGTTGTCGCCATCACCAAAATCGACAAGCCGGAAGCCAACATCATGAAGGCGCGCCAGCAGCTTGCCGCGCACAACCTGATGAGCCCCGACTGGGGCGGAAACACCGAGATTATTGAGCTTTCCAGCATCACCAAAGAGGGCGTGGACAAGCTGGTGCAGGTGCTGTCCGACATGTCCGAGCTGCTTGAGCTGAAGGCCGTTGCGGAAAAGCCGGCTGTCGGCACGGTACTTGAGGCGCACCGCGACACGGGCCGCGGCATTGTGGCGACCATGCTGGTCAAAGAGGGCACTCTTCGCACTGGCGACGTGATCGTTGCCGGCCACGGGTATGGCCGTGTACGGGCGATGCAGGAGCCGCGCGGCGACGGCCTGCGCCTGATTCAGGACGCCGGGCCCAGCATGCCCGTGGAAGTCGCAGGCCTCGACGAAATGCCGGAGGCAGGCAGCCTGTTCCATGGCATGAAGGACATCAAGAAGGCCGCCGAAATTGCAAACATGGTGCGCCAGCAGGAGCGAGAGCTTGAGCGCTCACGCGGGTTCAGCCTGGAGGAATGGTCCAAGGCCCGCGCCGGCCAGGCGGTCAAGGAGCTGGTGATCGTGCTGAAGTGCGACGTGCAGGGCAGCGTCGAGACCATCAAGCAGGAACTCGGCAAATTGCAGCACGACGAAGTTCGAGTGAAGGTCATCCAGTCGATGGTTGGGCAGATCACCACGAATGACGTTCACCTGGCTGAGGCATCGGGCGGCATTGTCGTCGGCTTTCATGTCGGTGTGGACGCCAAGGCGCGCGATCTTGCGGACAACCACCACGTTGACATCCGCACCTACGACGTCATCTACAAGCTGATCGAAGAGGTGCGCGACGCGCTCGCGGGCCTGCTCGCGCCGGAGCTGGTGGAGGTGTACACAGGCACGGCGGAAGTTCGCAAGGTATTCCGCGTCAGCAAGGTCGGCCAGATTGCCGGCTGCCACGTCACGCGCGGGTTTATCCGCCGTGACAGCAAGTTGCGGCTGTTGCGCGACGGCGCGGCGATCTACCAGACCGAAATTGCGAGCCTGAAGCGTGAAAAAGACGACGCATCGGAAGTTCGCGAGGGTTTTGACTGCGGTATCCAGTTGAAGAACTACGACGACGTGAAGGAAGGCGACGTGATTGAGGCCTTCAAGATTGAGGCCCACAAGCGCTCGCTGTAACAGGCAAAACGACCCGACTTCGCAAAAGGCAGAACGTGAACATGCCCATACTCAGCTTTCTCGCACAAGAGCAGGCACAGCAGCCCAGCATGTGGCCCATGATGATCATGATGGTGTTGATCCTCGTGGTCTTCATGTTCTTCATGAGCCGAAGCCGCAAGCGCCAGGAGGCCGAGCACAAGAAGATGGTCGAAAACCTGCAGCCCGGCGCCCGCGTCATGCTGAACAGCGGCCTGCTTGCCCGTGTGGACAAGATCGACACGGAAAACCAGGAGGCGCGGCTCCTGCTTGACGAAGAAAAGAAAGTGCACGCAACATACAGCCTGATGGCGATCGCCAAGATCTTCGAAGAGAAGAAGGACGCGCCGCCAAAGAAGGACTACTAGGCAAGGAACACGCCGGCATGCCCGCACGTCGCCACAACCCGCTTGTCGTTGCAGCGCTGCTGCTTGCCGCGCTGGCGTGCTATGCGGATGTGCCGCGCATGCGGCTTGCTGCAAGTCTTGGCGACACGCTGCATGCCGCGCGCGCGCTGGACACTATGTCCCGCATTCGCCTTGCCGCGGCGGTTGAACAGCCGGGCGGCGGCTCGCCGACCTTGCAGCAGCAGCTGGATGACTCGCGCCGCAGCCTGGCGCTGGTGGCTTCAACCCCGCAGATGGTCGCCGCCGCCGCGCCCGCGCTGCAGTACCACCCGCCGACACTGGCGCCTGATACACCCCGCGATGGCGACGTTGCCGGCTTCAGCGTGCCCGCGCTGCCCGGTGCGGTGCTTTGGCTGGACCTGCCGCCGCCGCGAAGCTCTGCCTATGCCAGCCCGACACCGCTTTCCCGGGATGTCGTTGCAAGCCTGCCCTGCGCACGCGGGCCACCGCGCGCCTGAAGGCGTGCAATCTGGCATTTGTGCGGCACAGCCGCGTTACCCTGATCGAGACCAAACATGTGGATGTTTATCAAACGCTGGCACCCGTTGCTGGCCATTGCAATCGGCATTTACCTCGCGATCCCTAAGCCTGAGCCATTTGAGGCCGAAATCGACGAGAAGTTTCTTGAGGAATACGACAAGAACGACGACGGTGTCGTTGACCGGGAAGAGTTTCCAGGCCCGGACTTCGACCTGCGCGATGAGGACCGCAACAACGTTCTCACGCTTGGTTCGCGCTGGAAGTGGCCGCTGTACCAGTATCGCTGGAACCTCGGCCAGGACCTCAAGGGCGGCAGCTCGTTGCGCTATCGCCTCGTGCAACAGGACCTTGCCGACGCAGAGCGCCAGATTCGGGAGCTGCTGCGCCCGCTGCAGGAAGCCGGTGATCGCCTGCCCGCGGCAGCCCGCGAAGCCTTTGGCGATGTGATCGACGGCCGTGAGCTGCGCGTCGGCGAGTGGCAGGACGAAGACTTTGAGCTGCTGCGCGTGCCGGCGGTGTTTGACGAAGGCCACGCTGACGCTTTGCGTCGATACTACGGCTACTGGAGCGACGCCAAGACCCGCCAGATCGACCAGGACCTCGTAGGCCCCACCATCGAAACGCTGAACCGGCGGCTGGGTACGATCGGTATTACCGAACTGAACATCGCGCCGCTGGGCGAGGAGCGACTCGAGGTCAAGCTGCCGCAGTTCGCCAGCAGCGCCGAGACCGACCGCTACAAGCGGCTGCTTGAGACCACAGGCAAGCTCGACATGCGGGTCCTTGCGTCCGAAGACGGCGAATTCCGCAACCTCAACGCGCCGGAAAAACCGCGCGGCGAAGGCTACAAGTACGAATGGAAAGAACTTGCGCGCGACGACGCCACGCAAAGCCAGCTCGTCAAGGAACACAACGGCCGCAAGTGGGTCCCCGTGCAGGTCATCGACGATTACAACATCTCCGGCAAAGACCTGACCAACATCCAGCCAACGACCGATCAACAGGGGCGCATGGCGGTAAGCTTTGACCTCAAGGGCCTGGCGGTCGCGCGCTTTGAAAACCTTACACGTGTCCACAAGGTGGCGGCCAAGGGCGGCGCAGACCCGCGGCTGCTCGCGATTCTGATCGACGACAAGGTGTACAGCGCCTACACGATCCAGGACACGATCAGCGGCAGTGTGCAGTTGAGCGGCAACTTTGATTCCAAAGAGCGCGACGACATCATCAACGTGCTGAAGTCAGGCTCACTCAACGTCAAGCTTGAACTTGAGGGCGAAGAAAGCGTCGGCCCGTCCGAAGGCGCCGAGTCCGTTCGCCGCGGCATTGTCAGCTTCGGCATTGCAGCCGTCTTTGTGCTGCTGTTTGCACTGTGGCTTTACCGCGGCATGGGCATGCTGGTCATGTTCAACCTGTTCACGATCGTCGTGTTGATCATGGGCGCAATGTCGGTGGGTATGGGCACGCTGACCTTGCCGGGCATCGCGGGTCTTGTGCTGACATTCGGCATGGCGATCGACGGCAACATCCTGATCAATGAACGAATACGAGAAGAACTACAGCGTGGAGCCTCGTTGCGAAACGCAGCCGAGGAAGGCTTCAACAACGCGTTCTCAGCTATCCTCGACAGCAACATCACGACGCTGTTGACGGCGCTGATCTTGTACAAGGTCGGCTCCGGGCCTGTGCAGGGGTTCGCGCTGACGGTGGCGATCGGCATTGTGGCCACGCTGTACGCGAACATTCTTGCCTACAAGTCAATGCTCATGGGCCTGTTGAACATCAAGCGCGACCTGCGCTTTTCGATGGCAAGCATGAAGTGGCTTGAAAACCGCAACATCGACTTCGTTCGCGGCATGCGGGTGGCTGTTCCCGTCGCGGTGATCCTGAGCATTGCGGGCATTGCCATGTTGTTCAACCTGGGTTCATCGGTGCTGGGCATGGAGTTCCGCGGCGGGCACGTCTTCCGCGTCCAGATGAACAAGGGCTATGAACGCGATGAGATCGCAAGCGTTCTGTTGAATGAAGATACGCTTGAGCCCAGGTTTGACTGGGCCGCAGGGGTAGAAGTTCAGCCGGTGTTCCGGCTTGGTGGCGGTCCGGAGGGCGGCGGCGCAGACCGATTTGATTTCCGGTTTGCGATGCGCGACGAGTGGGTCGATCGCACACCCGAAGAACTGACAAACTACCTTCAGGGCGAGCTTCAGAAAGAGTATGCCGAGTACATGGTGCGTGACGGCTGGTCTGCCCGTCCGGCCAACCTCCGCGAAATGGCCATGGAAGCCACATTCACGCATGCACTGCGAGATGCGGCGGCCTTCCGCGAGGCTTGGGCCGAAGACTTCGATGCGTTGTGGGTTTCGCGCGACAGGCAATGGGGCAATGACCCGTCTGCGGCACGCACGCGCAAAGACCAGTGGTTCGGTGAAGTATCCCCCGCCGACTTGCTGGTTACGGCAGCGCTCAACGCTTCTCGCGACCGCCAGACTGTGACAGTGCGCGCCACCGGCGTTGCCGTGGCAAATGAGGAAGACCGGCGCCGCAAATTTGAAAGCTTCAAGTCGGCGGTGCAGCGCTATTTCTGGGCTGACTCCGAGACTGTCACATTGGAAGGCGAGCCCAAGTACAGCGAAGTTCCCATCAAGGCCTCAATTGTGGTTGACGTCGTATTCCTTGAGCCGGTGAACGTCCAGGAGTTCACCCAGTTCGTGCAGGACATTCCCGGCGGCCGCATCAGCGCGCTTGCCGGCACGACACTGACCGCCACGGCTGTAAGGTCAGATGCCGAAGCATCAGCCGCCGACACCGAAGGCGACACCGCGCTGGCCTTCGAGATTCGCTCGGGCGAGTTCACGTTCAGCCCCGAGCCCGTGGACCCTAACCATTTCTCCCACATTGAAGGAGAGTTGAACAAGTCCATCACCGATTGGCTGAACAATAACAGCGAAGGCAACGAGATCAGCAAGCGCTTTGTTCTTTCCAGTGCCATCGGCGCGGTAGTCGCCGAGGAAATGCAGTGGCGCGCGCTGCTGGCTATTCTGGCTGCGCTGGTGGTGATCTGTATCTACATGCGCATTCGCTTTGCCAGCCTGGCATGGGGTATTGCGGCAATCGTGGCCATGACCTTCGTCGTCACGGTAACGCTGGCGGCCCTGGGAATTGCGGACACGCTGGGCGCGGACATGAAGATTGACCTGGTGATCGTGGCGGCGCTGCTGACCGTAATCGGCTATGCGGTCAACGACACGATCGTCAACTTTGACCGTATCCGGGAGACATTGAAAAAGGATCGACTGGAGACTGGCGGCACCACGCCGTTCAAGGACATCATCAACCAGTCGGTCAATCTTATGCTGCCGCGCACCCTGCTGACCAGTACGACCACGCTGACCAGCACGTTCATCATGATGTTCCTCGGCGGTCCGCTTCTGGCGGCATTCAGCTTTACCATCTCCATGGGCGTCATTGCCGGTACTTTCGCGTCGGTCTTCATAGCGGCGCCGGTGCTGCTGCTGTTTGAACGTCGCGGCACAGGCGACCTGCTTGATCTGACAGAAGAAGAGATCAAGGAGGAAGGCTTGGCCGCCGCACCCGCACCGGAGCAAGCCACAGAAGAGCCGGAGCCCGGCGAAGACAGCACGGGCGAAAAGGGAGACGAAAAACAGAAGTAAGTTTCCTGATCAGCGATACAATCGGGCGGCCCACCGGGGCCGCCCGGTTCGTTCAGGATGCAAATGGACATCGAAGAGCTGCTGAACAGCATTGATTCGCTGGATCGTCAGCTGCTGGAACTGCTGGCGCAGCGTTTTGAGCTGGCCCTCGAAATCAATCGCCACAAGCAGCGCCTTCGCCTGCCGCTGCGAGACACCGGCCGAGAAGTAAAAATCCTCGATGCCGCGCGCGCATCCGCCGCCAATCCGCTTTACGCCGCCGAAGCCGAGCAGTTCATGCAGCAATTGCTCGCCTTCAGCCGGCAGGCCGTTCGGCGGCGCATGGCCGCCCATGACGTCAAACCGCAGCGTATCGCCATTGTCGGTCTTGGCTTAATCGGCGGCAGTGTCGCCCGCGCACTCAAGAGGGCAACTCCTGGCCATACTTTAAGCGGCATAGATTTGCCGGGCAGGCTCGACACCCCGCGCGAATCCAACCTGTTTGAACAACTTGTGACGCCCGAACAAGGCGCTGGGGCAGTTAAGGACGCGGATGTCGTGTTCCTGTGCGCACCGCCATCGCGTAATCTTGAGCTGCTGCCGACGGTCATGCGCGATGCGCCAATCAACGCCATTGTCACCGATGTCGGCGGCGTGAAGCGCAAGATTTGTGAAGTCGCACGCACCAGTTTTGAGCCGCCCGGGCCACTGTTTGTCGGCGGGCATCCGATGGCCGGCAAGTCATTAAGCGGCTTTGAACACAGCACGGCGTCTCTGTTCGAGGCCCGGCCCTGGATCCTGACGCCTGAGCGGCACACACCCGTCAGCAAGCTGCGCGCACTGTGGAGACTGCTTGAATCCACGGGCGCGGCGGTGCAGATCATCTCGGCCGACGAGCACGACCGAATCATGCCGGCGCTGAGCCACCTGCCGCAGTTGGGCGCGGTCGCACTGACTTTGACTATCGGCGGCCGCGATCGGGGGCTGGCTGGGCCGGCGCTGCAGGACATGACACGCCTGGCGGAATCTTCGGCGGAACTGTGGCAGGAACTGCTATCCGCGTCTCGCGAAGAGTGTGTAGGCGAGCTTCAGCGCCTGCGCACCTACCTGACTGAGCTCGAAGTGGCTCTCGGCCTTGGTGAGCCCGTATCCGGGCACTTTCAACGCGCGGCGAAAATGCGCGCCGAGTTGATGCGCGCCGCTGTCACGAATCACGAAACCGGCGAGTAGCTAGCTGCCGCGCATCAGGGCCTTGATCTCGGCAACCGCGCGATCCAGCCCCGTGAAAACCGCGCGACTGACAATGCTGTGCCCGATGTTCACCTTGGCAAGCGGCACTTCACGCAGCAACTGCGGCAGATTTTCGTAGTTCAAGCCGTGCCCGGCGTGTACCTCAAGCCCCAATGCTCGCGCATGCTTTGCGGCAGCGGCAAGAACATCAAGCTCCTTCCGGGCTTCCGCCGACGTCGCCGCGTGCGAGTAAGGGCCGGTGTGAAGCTCGACAATCGTCGCTCCGGCCTTTCGCGCCGCCTCAACCTGGCCTGCATGCGCGTCGATGAAAACGCTGACCTTGATGCCCGCAGCGCGAAACTCTGCCACGGTATCGGCGAGACGAGCAAACTCGTTCACACAGTCAAATCCGCCCTCTGTTGTAAGCTCCTCGCGCCTTTCCGGAACGATCATCACCTCCGGCGGCTTGACCTCCAGTGCCACGGCGATCACGCCCGGATGCAAGGCCATCTCCAGTTGCAGCGATGTCTTTACGCTGTTGGCAAGGCGCCGCACGTCGTCGTCGCGGATGTGCCGGCGGTCTTCCCGCAGATGGCAAACGATGCTGTCCGCGCCACTGCTTTCAGCCAGCATCGCGGCTTGGACCGGGTCCGGCTCGAAGACGCCCCGGGCATTGCGAATTGTGGCGACATGGTCAACGTTGACGCCCAGCTGAATCATTTCAGGCCTCCGTTCGCAAACCCGGTGTCGCCGGATTATACTGTTTCAGCATGCTTGTGCTTGGCATCCATGACGGCAAGGACCCCAGCGTCGCGCTACTGCGCGAAGGTGCCGTTGTTCGCATCGGGTTTGAGTCGGACTATGTTGATCTGCCCTTTGAGGTAAGCGGTTTTCCGCGCCGCGCCACGGAACACTTAATGGCCGTCGAGGGCCTGCGCGGAGAAGAGATTGACGTGGTAGCCTTTGCCGGGCAGCACCTGCCGCAACCCCGGACCCGCCGCGAGCTGTTGAAGCAATATGCCGATTCAGGGACACTTCGGGCCTCAGCGCGTCGCCTGATTCGCAGCGCGGTGCCGTTCACCGGCCGCCGCCCCTCGCGCCGTGACCGACTGCGCCCCCTGGAAAGGCTGGGTATGCGCGGCGCGCGCACCACATTCATCGATCATCACATCGCGCAAGCGGCCATGGCTGCGGCCAGCACGCACGCGCGCGACGGGCGCCTGCTTGTCCTCGTCTGCGAGAACGGCGGCGACGGTATCGCCGCCAGCGTTCACGTAAGCCGCGGCGGAAGGCTTGACCGCGTGGCAACCGTGCCTGAGGACAACAGCCTGGGCGGGTTTCTGGAAAGCGTCACCTACCTGCTGGGGATGGTGCCGGAGCGCGACGAGAGCCTGCTGATGGAGCTTGGCGCGATGGCCCGCGGCCCGCAGTTGTCGAAGGTGGTCAAGCGCCTTTCGTTGCTGTTTGAGTTTGATCCGCTGCTGCCGTTGAACTGGCGGCGCGCGGGAAACCTGCCCGAGACGAACAACTGCGTTGAGTTTCTGCGCAACCACCTGCGGCGCAAGCGCTTTGACCACATAGCCGGCGGAGCGCGCCTGTTTCTGCAGGAGTTTCTGGCGCAGTGGATCGACCGGTGCGCGTTGAAAACAGCGTGCGAGAACGTCGTGCTAACCGGCAGCGTGTTTGGCCTGCGCTCGATGTACCCGGCACTGGCGCAGGCTACGCGCGCAACCCAGCTTTCCATCTGCCCGTTGCCAACCGACGCGGGCAACGCCATTGGCGCAGCCATGATGGCGCTGGCCGAGCGACACGGCGTTGAGCACGTGCTGCCGCTGGGGCACCCCTGGCTTGGCACCGACGCCAGCGACAGCGACTGCGCGGAGTTCGCGCGCGCCGAAGAAGCACGCGGCGGAGTCTGGATCGACCAGCCCGTGAACATCGAGCACCGCGCAGCTGAGTTGATGGCGGGCGGCGCCGTGCTGGGCCGCATTGCCGGGCGCGTGGACATGTCGCGCGCCGGACTGGGCAATCGGTCGTTGCTTTGCAGGGGCGACCTGCCGGAGTTGCGCGCGGCACTTCAGCAGCTTGCGCGTCCCGACGTGTTCTGGCACGACGTCCCAACCGTTGCGCTCGACACAGAGTTGCAGGCGGATTTCATTGGCACCGAAAAGCTTCCGCCACGCCCGCTGGGCGAGTACTGGCTGACACCGCGTCGGCCGCAGGCCTGGACGGGGCGCGTCAACACCGGGGCACCGGTGCCGGTGCAGGTACTGCACGCATCGGCTGATCCCGCCACCGCGTCACTGGTTAAGGCGTTTCGGGTGGCAGCCGGCCGCACGCCGCTGCTGTGCACGCCGTGGTTGAACCGGCGCGGCCAGCTTGTGCGCACTGTGCAGGACGCGCGGGAAAGCTGGCGGGACCAGGGCCTCGACGGCGTTATCGCAGGCCCCTACATCGTGCTGCGTCGCGCAGACAGGCAAAGTGCCCAGCCCAAGCACGCAGAGCTCGCACGCCGGGCATTCTTCGGCGGGTTGTAGTCGTCGCCTGCCGGCAGCCCCACTCAGGAGTTATCGCCGCGGAGGATGCGCCGCTTCTGCGGGTTCAGCGCCAGTTTGACAGCCGCCTTGATGCGCTTGCTTGGTGCGAGGCCGTACAGGGCTTCGATGGCGTCCATCAGCGCATAGGCCTTATCGTCGGTGTACGGATACCATGCCACGCGGCCCGCTACCGGGTTGCCTTCGCCGATCACACGCGGGCGCAACATGGCCAGCGGGTTGCAGGTTGTGCGCGGCAAATCCGGCCCCAGCGGCCAGCCGCCGCCCGGCGTGTTGGTCGGAAACACGTCCTGGTAGAGCACACGGCCCACCGGCAGCAATTCAATACGCGTTCGCTGCGCCGCGTCCGGCTTGCCGAACACCGACAGGCTGCCTGCCGGCGCGGTTCGCAGCATCGGGCCCAGTTCGTACACCGGGTCGTCAGCGCGATGCAGCACAACCGCGGGCCCTTCGATCCGCTCCGAATTCAACTTTGCCTTGGGGGAAAGATTCTCGATTACAGCCGCCTTCCAGTGAATCCAGCGCCCCGGATGCTCGCCTGCCGGCCATGTCACGCGCGCGCCACCCGCAACGGCATCATCCATCAACGCCTGGAAGCGCCGCGGGCTGAACGATTCACTCATGGATGCCAACTGCGCGTGGTGGCTGTTCATGCCGCGCGCGGCTTCGATAAACCGCATTCGAAATTCATCGTAGATTGCAGCCGCCACGACCACGCGCTCAATGCTGCCAGGAAGCAACCCTGCACCGGCAAAGGACCCCCAAAGGGCGGCGTGCACAGCCCGATCAAGAGGCGCGTTGTCCAGCACGACCAGCGTGTCCTTGCCCGGGCTCAACTGCTCAAAAGCACCTCCGTGCGCGACGGTGTGTGCAGCCAGCCTGGGTGCAATCTCTTCGCTTCCGTAGTGAAAGAACTTGTCCGGCGCGGCATTGACGATTGCAAGCAGTGACTCGTGATCCCCGTTCACAAACTGCACAAGGTGCTCCGGAAAGCCTGCGCGGTGAAACATCTTGCGCATCATCTCGTTGACACGCGGGTGTTGCTGCGACGCGCAGATAACGGCAGCGTTGCCAGCGGCCATCGCGTCGATCGCCATCGTCATCGGAAACGCAAACGGCGTCGAGGCCGGGCAGCTTACCGCCACGACCCCCCAGGGCACCATGCGCACTGCTGCGGCCAGACCCTCAGCGGCCAGCGGTGCGTCCACGGCGTGCCGGTCAGACAGCAGCGGATGAAACACGTCCTGGATCAGCCGCAGCGCCTCCAGCACCGGGATGTACTCGCCCGCCAGGGTCTCGACCATCGGGCGCCCGATCGCCGTCGCGATCGACGGTACGTAGTCTGCACGCTGCCCCACCAGCTCGTTGCGCAATGCATCAAAACGCGGCGCGCGCTTCTCAAAACTCAGCCGCGCCCAGTCACGCTGTGCCTCGCGCGCAAGCTCAAGCACCGAGCCCGCAATGGCAGCCGGCTTTTCGTCATCCGGTACGGGCAACTGCCCGCTTGCCGCGGCGACCGAGTGCGCCAATGACGCGTCGCCTTCTTCGCTTCCCCACTCGCCGGCGACTTCGCCGGTCTCGCCCAAAGCTTGCGCGGCTTGGGCGGCGCGTTCACGCCACTCCTCACGCATGGTGGGAACTTCGCGTGTCTCGAGGTCGCCTGTGAGTTCTGGCGGCCGGGACGCGAGAACCGTCTCATCCTCGCTGCCTTCGACCTCCGGTGGTTCGTCTTCCGGTGCCTCCCACTCGCCGGCATTGTTCTTGGCCGCCAACTCCTCTCGCGACATGGCCACAGTTTCATCGTCCGAGCCCGCCTTGTCCGGGCCCGTCTTCGGGGCAGGATCGCGAACGTCAGAGTCAAACTCGTCAACGCCCTTGGTAACTTTGCGAGTAACATCCAGCGAGTCCGGGTTCACGCCGCCGGCTGGCACGCGCAACACAGTCCCGCCTTCTACCGGCCGGGGCAGCCGGGATTCATCATCCTTGAGTATCGGGATTTCGCGGGTATCGACGTCTGAACCCGGATCGTTGCGGCTGACAACACTGCGGTCTTCGGACTCCTTGCCCTCGTCGGCGGGTGCTGGTTCTTTGCGCTCGCTCATGGCGTCCCGGGCAGCGGGCCCTTGCGGCGAACCTTCCCGCCTGCGTACCCCACGCATACGGAAGCCCGCCGGTTTTCACCCGACGGGCTTCCTTTTACCAGCATTTTTCGGCCCGTCGAATGCCCGTTTGGCGTCAAGCCGCAGCCCTCCAGTTCTCCCGCAGCAGCCCCATGTACACCACATCCACCCACGCGCCGTCCACAAAGTGGTGCTGCCGCATAAGGCCCTCGTGTATGAATCCGGCGGCGGCGTAGGCCTTCAAGCCCAGCTCATTGTCGGCATTCGCGCGAAGGTACACACGGTGCAGGTTCAGCGTATTGAACGCGTAGCGCAACATGGCCCCGGCAACTTCGCGACCGTAGCCTTTGCCCCACTCCTCGGGTCGGCCGATAAAGACCCCCCACTCGGCATGGCGGTGAATCATTGAGATGCGGTGCAGCCCGGTCCCGCCAAGAGGCTGGTCGCTTCCCTTTACCCCGAAAGTGAAATGGACATCGGTCTTGCCGTCCATCACCGGGGGCTCAGCGTGTCGCGCCATCCAGGCGGTTTCAGCCTCCTCATTGAAAGGATAGCGGCCGATCAGCAGGTTGCGGCGAACACGCGGGTCTTGCAATGCACCTGCCAGAAACGGCACGTCGGATGGCTGCGGCGCGCGAAACCACAATCGTTCGGATTCTGTGTAAGCCTGTAGCATGTCTGCCTCCGGTCGAACTTCGAGTAACGAAGCACGGTTTCACCCGCTTGCGCGGCGAACTACAATGCCGCCATGGCCAACGACAAGCTGATCCATGCAAAGCAGCAACTGGCGGAATCACGCGCGGCAGCGGGCGTCGGAACCGGGACAGACGCTGCATCCAGCGACCGCCTTCCGCCGGGGCAGACCCTGGTCACTGATCACTGGCCCGTGCTGGACCTGGGTTTGCGGCCCGACATTCCGCGCGAAGCCTGGGAGCTGAAGGTTTACGGCCAAGCCGAGCCCGCCATTCTTCGCTGGGACGATTTTTCTGCGCTGCCACAGGTGGAACTGACGACCGATTTTCACTGCGTTACTCGCTGGTCGATCTTTGACGCTTGCGTGCAGGGAGTCTTGTGGCGCGAGTTCATGCGCCACGTCAAGCCGCACGAATCTGCCACCCACGTGATGTTTCACAGCCATGACGGCTATTCGACGAACCTGCCACTAGCTGAGCTGGATCAGCCGAACGTCGCCATCGTGCACAGCTTCAACGGCAAGCCGCTTGAGCGCGACCATGGCGGGCCGGCACGTATGTGGGTCCCGCACCTGTATGCATGGAAGAGCGCCAAGTGGGTCTCGGGCATCGAGTTCATGGCCGGCGACCGCCGCGGATTCTGGGAGGTGCGCGGCTATCACAACCACGGCGACCCCTGGCGCGAGCAGCGCTTTTCCTGAAGACGTGCATGACAGATACGAACGCAGATCCAATCCGGTACATCGTCTTCTATGACGAGATGTGTCCCGTGTGTCGTCGCGGGCGTCGCATGCTCGAGCGGCTGGACTGGCGGCGGCTCCTTACGTATGCCGACATCCACGACCGCAAATTCGCCGAATTCGCACTGCCGGGCGTGACCTACGCCGACATGCTGCGAGAAATGTGGGTGAGGCGGCCGGACGGCAAGCAGTTTGGCGGATTCAAGGCATTGCGGGCGTTGGCGGCTGTGCTGCCGCTGACGTGGTTGCTCGTGCCGTTTCTGTGGCTTCCCGGCGCGAACATTCTCGGCAAGCGCGTGTACGCATTCGTGGCCCGCAACCGCTTTCGCTACGCCAAGTGCGACGACGAGTTCTGCAGTCTGCACCTGAAGCTGCTGGCTGGCAAGGAGATCGACGACGACGTGATTGCAGAAGTCGTCAAGCTCCACGAGGGACGTCGCAAACAATTGGCCGCGCAGATTCGGACTTCGTAGCAGAGAAGCAGCGGCATGAGCACACGTGACCGTTCAACCCGCCATCGCTACCATGCGTGCAGGGCCAACGTGGACCGGAGCCAACCGTGAAGACAACGTTGCTCATTCCGCTGTTGTTGTTTGTGTTTTCGTGCGCCGCGACACCGCGCCCCGCGCACGACATGCCCGTCCTGAATGTATCGCCCGGCAGCAACCCGTACGAAATCAGCGTGGGCGTTCACAATGCCGACACCCAACTGGGTGAGGCACTGTTCAGCGTCACTCTTACGTGGCCCGACGGCACTGAGACACTCGCATTCAACCGTCAGGCTTTGCACAGCGCGCGCGAATACCTGGACGGTCACCACCACCCCGACGTGAACATCACGGTGCTGGTGCGCGCCGCCGAATTACCGACAACGGTGACCTACCAGGACCACCTGCGCGATCGGCGCCATGTCATTGAGATTTCCAGGACAACGCGCTACCAGACTGCTGCATTCTTTGTGTCACCGGGAGGAGTCGGCACGATTTATCGAACCAGCACGTCACCGTCCGAGCACAATCCATGGAACGGCGGCATTCTGGAGGACTGACTGCCGCTACTTGCCCCGGATCAACAGCTCGCCGATCTGGATCGCGTTTAGCGCGGCACCCTTGCCCAGCTGGTCCCCCACCGCCCACAGCGCCAACCCGCGATTGCCTTCGACACTGATGTCCTGGCGTATGCGCCCGACGCTGATTTCGTCTTTGCCGGCGCGATCCAGCGGCGTTGGGTACGTATCGGACTTCGGGTCGTCTTCCACCACCACGCCCGCGGCTGCTGACAGGACTTTGCGCGCGTCTTCCGGCGTCACCTTCTTCTCAAACTCAAGGTTCAGGCTTACCGCGTGGCTTCGCAGCACCGGCACGCGCACGCAGGTTGCGGTCGCCAGCAGCTTCTCGTGGTGCATGATCTTGCGGCCTTCCCACAGGAACTTCATCTCCTCTTTGGTGTAGCCGTTATCCTGCACCGCATCGATGCGCGGGATCACGTTGAACGCGATCTGCTTCGGCTGATGCTTCACAACCAGCGGCTCGCCCTTGGCCCAGGCGCGCATCTGATTTTCGAGCTCTTCCATGGCCTGCGCGCCCGCGCCGCTGATCGCCTGGTAGCTGGACATCACCGCGCGCTTGAGGCCGAAAGCCTTGTGCAGCGGCCAGCACGTTATCAGCGCGACGATGGTGGTGCAGTTGGGGTTGGCGACGATACGGCGCTCGCCGTACTCGAAGGCGTCCTGCGGGTTGATCTCGGGAATCACCAGCGGCACGTCGGCGTCGTATCGAAACGCGCTGCTGTTGTCGATCACGACCGCGCCGGCTTTGGCGGCGATGGGCGCGAACTCCTTGCTGGTGCCGCCGCCCGCTGAAAAGAAGGCGTGGTCGATGTCCTTGAAGCTCTGCGCGGTGAGTTCCTCGACAGGCAGGTCTTCACCCTTGAACGCCAGCTTCTTGCCCGCGCTGCGCTTGCTTGCCAACAGCCGCAGCGACTTGATCGGGTAGTCGCGCTCAGCCAAAGACTTCAAGAACTCCGCGCCCACAGCGCCCGTGGCGCCCGCAATAGCAACGTTGACCGCCATACTTGCTCCTAAACGAAAACCGCCGCGTAGTGTCCGCGGCGGTTGAAATTCCACCCGTCCGCGGCTTATGTGCCGCGCTTCTTGTTGAATCCGTACAAGCCGATCACCATGGCTGCTGCTCCTGCTGCCAACATAGCATCGGTTGATTTCCTTGCAATCTGGGCCCGGCAGCGGGTCAGGGCTATCGCATTCTCAGTTTTGGGTGCCGGTGACGCCGGAGCAAGAACCGCCTGCGTAAGCTGGCGGCTGAAACCAGCCAATGTTCGGACCTTCCAGGCAGCCACGCGCTGACGCACGTGGTTCTTGTTCCACTCATTTACGAGAGTGCGAAATCCCTGGCCGACGGGTTTTTGGTTGTGCCCGGCACCAGGTCCGTCCCATAGTGCAACCGGAGGGCGCCATGAAACCGGAGCTTGTTGAAATGCCCGAGTTCACCGTGATGGGGCTGATCCGTGAGTTCACACCGGACACGATGCCCCAGATTCCGAAACTGTGGGAGGAGTTCGCACCCGGCATGGATCAGCTTCCCGGTCGCAAGGGGCGTCGTAGCTTCGGCTTGATGCTGGAACACACCTACGGCGAGAACCCTCGCGCGATCTATATGGTGGCAATCGAGATCAAGCCGGGCACCATCCCGCCCGAAGGGATGGCGACGTGGCAGGTGCCAGCCGCCGAGTACGCCGTGTGGACGATGCGCGAACACATCTCCGGCATCGGCAAGTTCATCGAGACCGCGCACACAAAGTGGCTTGCAGACGCCGGCTTGACCCACGTGGACGCGCCCGACTTCGAAATGTACGACGACAGCTGGACGCCCGAAAACGGCCCGCTGGATTACTGCATCCCCGTCAAACTGATGTAGGCATTGACGGGCAAAACAGGGGTCACTGTTCCGCGTTTACTGCGGCCCCGTCCCGCAGTCCCTACTCCTGCTCGTCCTCGCCTGCAGTTGGCTTCTTCCGTTCAAAGGCTTTGAAGCGCTCGGAGGCCTTGTCCCCGCCAATGAAGAACAGGTCTCCATCTCCCTTTGGATCCGGAACCAGCATGATGTTGCCAGACTCCAGATCGTCTCGACCGCGGACACTGCGATAGATCATGATCTGCGGATTGCCACGCCAGATCACCAGTGCAAAGGGAAAGGTCAACGCGTCCTCACCGGCACCGAACTGAACCTCACCCGCCAGATAGATGCTACGGATTGACGCGTCGAACAGATCACCGGTCGCTCCGCCTTTGCCTTCGCGCACCTTGGATGCCATAGCCTCCAGCTTGGTGCAGATGAGCTTCGACGCGTCCGCACTCTCGCGGAAGGTGACCTCCTCTACGTCGACTTTGTCCGGTTGCACGCCCGCAAGGCGCGCAGTCAGGTCCTTGTTGGTCACCCAACTACCAAACAACTCCCTCGAGATGACGTTCTGCGGGTCGTTTAGGACAGTCGCTTTTCCGGGATCGCCCGGTTTCGGAATCTCGTCCCGTTGCGCTGCCGTGGGCATCGCAAGCAGCGCAAGCAAACCCAGGACGGCGATGCCCGTGGACAGAATCTCTTTCATGTCAGTCTCCTGCGGAGAGGCCTCATTGCGGGGTATCGAGGACAGGGATTGTAGCAACCGCCGAGGGCCAGGAAGAAGACTTAAAGCTCCAGCTCCAGCGCCAGCACCACGCTGCGATACGTCTTGCCGGGCCACTGGTGGTACCCGACCACCTCGTACCCGCGCCCGGCGTACATCTTGAGCAGGTAGTCGGCGCCTTCGCTGGTGTCGCCCATGATGGTGTGAAAACCCATCGCGCGGGCCCGGTCTTCAATCGCGTCCATCAGGCGGCCACCCAAGCCGAAGTGGCGGTAGTCCGGGTCCACACCAAGCTGGCCGGCGTAGGCTACGCCGGGTTGATCTGCAAACTCGTGCATTGTGAGCCGATGCGGGATCAGCAGGGCTGTGCCGACAATGCGTCCGTCAGTGAGCGCAACAAAGCACTCGTTGTCGCCCACCCTCTCGCGGGTCGTTTCCACGGTCTGGTACGTCGCGGTGTAGTTGAACCCCATGTCCGCCAGCCGCTTGTATGAACGGTGCAGCAAGTCCGTCAGCTCCTCGAGCGAGTCGGTCGGACGTAGTGGCCGAATCTCAACATCCATGGCCGCATTCCAGAAAGCAGGAGCCCGAAGCGCAAGCGAAGGGCCGAAGCATCTGTCGCTTCGGCCCTTTGGAAAACTCGCAGCGTGTTCCTGTCATCGGCCCTCGCTCGCGCTTCGGGCTCCTGCATTCCGACTAAGTCCCTTCCTGCCAGCTCGCCAGGTACTTGGTCTGCTCGGGCGTGAGCTTGTCGATGCCGACGCTCATGGTCTGCAGCTTCAGCGTTGCCACCCACTCGTCCACTTCGCGCGGCAGGTTGTGCACCTTGGCGCCGAGCTTGCCCTTGTTCTTGATGGCGTACTCGGTCGCCAGCGCCTGCACTGCAAAACTCATGTCCATCACGTTAGCTGGGTGGCCTTCGGCGCTGCTCAGGTTCACCAGGCGGCCCTCCGCCAGCGTGTACATGGTGTTGCCGCTGGGCAGTTCCCACTCGTCCACGAACGGCTTGGGCGAGCCCTTGTGCTTGGCGGCTTTGGCCAGGCCTTCCAGGTTCAGCTCAACGTTGAAGTGGCCGCTGTTGCAGACGATGGCGCCTTCTTTCATGGCCTTGAAGTGCTGCACGTCGATCACGTGCTTGTTGCCGGTCAGTGTGCAGAAGATGTCGCCGATCTTGGCGGCTTCGGCGATCGGCATGACCTCGAACCCGTCCATCACGGCTTCCAGCGCCTTGACGGGGTCAATCTCGGTCACGATCACGCGC
>CAZZBH010000057.1:0-23403 GCA_964652605.1 uncultured Planctomycetaceae bacterium | reverse complement strand
TCGCATTGAGCTGACCATCGAGGGCCGCAGTGTAGACCTGCGCGTAAGCACGCTGCCCACGATGTTCGGCGAAAGCTGCGTGATGCGTATTCTTGACCGCAGCAACGTCAGCCTGGACCTCGACAACCTCGGCATGCGCCCCGAGGACAACGAGATGATGAAGGCCCTGATCGCCAAGCCCAACGGCATCGTGCTGGTCACCGGCCCCACGGGCAGCGGCAAGACCACCACGCTGTACTCGTGCCTCAACTACATGAACAACCCTAGCATCAAGATCATCACGACCGAAGACCCGGTCGAGTATGACCTGCCGGGCGTGATGCAGTGCCAGGTGAATGAGGATGTCGGGTTAACCTATGGCAAGGCGCTGCGAAGCATCCTGCGCCAGGACCCTGACCTGATCCTCGTTGGCGAAATACGTGACCGCGATACCGGCGGCATTGCCGTCGAGGCATCGCTGACAGGCCACCTTGTGCTGAGCACACTGCACACCAACGACGCGCCCAGCACGATCACGCGAATGCTTGATCTCGGCCTCGAGGCGTTCCTGATCGCGGCGACGCTTGAGGCAGTTGTCGCGCAGCGCCTGGTGCGCAAGATCTGCAACTCGTGCAAGGAATTCTACGAGCCCGAACAGGAACACCTGATGGAGCTGGGGCTGCGGCCCGGATCCATCAGCGGCAAGAAATTCGCCTACGGCCGCGGCTGCTCGCGCTGCAACAACACCGGCTACAAGGGCCGCATGGCGCTGTACGAGATGTTCCGGGTAAACGACGAGATCAAGCAGATGATCATGGACGGCGCCAACGTCGCGCAAATGCGCGAAGCCGGCCGACGGCATGGCATGCGCACATTGCGTGAATCCGGCCTGCTTGCCATCTACGACTGCATGACCACCATCGAGGAAGTTCTGCGAGAGACACTGGTGCTGGAGTAACGGCGGCAGGCCAGTGCTGCCAGTCAAGGGCCCAGCCGGAGGCGCGGGGTGCTGACTGCTGCCGGCCGCTTACGCTGAATGCCTATGCCTACCCCTGCTGACACCGCCATGCCCGCCAACGGCAAGCGAGGCTCGCTGGTTCTTGGCGTGACCGGCGTGTTGTTGCTCAGCATGACTGCCGCCGGCGCGCTGCTGCGTCACTTCACGGGCGAGGCGTTGTGGGCACAGGTTTTCTTTGCGGTTTCCATCGGCGGCCTGGTCGGCTTTGCCACCAACTGGCTTGCGATCAAGATGCTGTTTCACCCGCGCGTGCGCATGCTGGGCGTGCAGGGTGTCGTGCCCAAGCGCCGGCGCGAGCTTGCGCGCAGCGTCGGCGAAACGCTGGAGGAGCATCTGATTTCCGGCGACCGCATGCACCGCCTGCTGATGGACAGCGGCGCGGTGGACCAGGCCATAGGGCGCATCGCGTCGCACATTCCTGAATTGATCGGTGACCCGGAAGCACGCCGCATGGTGGAAGCACAGGTTGACCGCACGATCCACGAAACCATGGCTGAAATCGTCACCACGTCCAAGGCCTCGCTCAAGGCCAGTGCGCGCGGCACTGTCAACGCCATGCTGGCCGGCGGCGGGGCGGCAACGCTTTTCGCGCGGCTTGGGCCGATGGCCGCGGCGGTGGCCGGCGGGTTGACCGCCGGCGGCATGAAGGCGGGCATCCTTGACCCCGTGATCGACAAGGTGGTCGATACGCTGGCCGACGAGCTGGTCAAGCACGAAAGCCTCGGCGCGGTCGGCAAACGCTTTGTCGCCACGCTGCCCGAGCGCACAGCCGACATCCTGAGCAACGAGACCGTGCGCCTGAAGCTGCGCGACCTGATCGGCGGCATGGCCGAAGAGCTCGTCAACGCCGTAGATGTCGCGGGGCTGGTCGAGAACGAGCTGCTGGCGCGCGACGAGGGCGAGCTGGAAGAGCTGATTGACCGCGTAGCCGCCAACGAGCTGAGCTTCATCCAGGTGGCAGGAGGCGCGCTGGGCATGCTGGCCGGCCTGGCGCTGATCTGGCCGGTGGTGCTGCTGCCGCTTGGCGCTGCATTTGTCGTGGTGGTGATTCTCGCGCGCGTCGCGGAAAAGCGCCACGCCGCCGGGCGAAGCGGCTAGCCGTCAGCCATCATTCCGCATCTCTGCGCCGCAGGTGCAGCCACACACCGGCTGTGCCGGCCGCGAACAGCAGGCCCGTTGCCATGATCAGCCAGGTCAGCAGAGGTGTCGTTCGCTGTGGCGGGGGCTCAATCGCCTGGCGGAATTGCGAGTAGGCATCGGGGCCGTACACCATGATGTCGTCGAACCAGGCCTGCGCGGCCACGCCCAGGCGGTGGCTGTCGCAACCCAGCGCAAGCGCGGTTACCGGGGGCGCTTCGTCACGAAAGACGGCGCGATAGTCTGACGCCACATCGCGCACCTGAAAGTACCAGCGGTCGGCGGCGGCGCCCGGAGGGCGCAGGTTGATCACGGCAATGCGGCCGTCGCCGAACGTCGCATCGACAGCCTGGGTAGAAGGCAGCGCGCCGCCAAACGTGTAGCAGATCGCGCGTGCCGGCGGCGTGACGCCCGTGTGCTTTTCGACTTTTGCGCGCCACGAAAGGGCAAGCGCGTTGGCGCCCTCCCAGCTGTGGTCGAACCCGACCAGCACCCGCGCGGGAAAGTTGTCCAGCTCGGGCGACAGCGGGCTTGAGCTGTCAAACGTGCGCGACACTTTCCAGCGCCAGGCCAGCAGCGGCTCTCGCCCCGGTTCAAAACCGATCTGACGCCATACCAGCCCCGCGCTGGCGTTGCTGCTCAGCGTCAGGGCGCCTTCCTCTACAGCGTGCTCCAGCGGGTTGCGTGAGCCCTGCACGTCGTACAGCGTCCAAGCAGCCGCGGCGTCGGCTGCTTCAAAGTCATCCAGCACCCGCCCCGGCGCCCACGCCGTTTCGGGGGCCGCGCCACCCGGGCCTACGACATGCCGGTGCTGCACAGCCGTGCAGGATGCCAGCAGCAGGCCGAACACCGCCATGAGTGCGCGCAGGCAGTTCAACGCAGGTCGTCCTCCACGTCGCGCAGGAAGCCCTTCCAGTCGCCGATTTCGTCCAGCATCTCGCGCTCAAGCTTGCCGATGGTGCCGCGGGTGGGCTTCTCCGGCCGTTGGCGCGGGTTGTTCGACGGTGCGATGCGGGCCAGTCGCTCTGCCATACCACGGCTGTCGATGACGCGCGCACCGGCAAGCCGGCAGGCGTTCACAACCTCGCGGTCGGCGCTCACGACATGCAGCTTGCGCGCATTGGCGGCGTTGGCGACGAACTCTTTGATCGCGTGGTCGGCGCTTTCGCGCTCGGGGCCGCAGAAATGCACCCGCAGTCCCGGCTGGCTCAATTCGCCGGGCGCGATCGACGGCGGCGTGCCGTCAAAGAACACGCGCGCTTGCGTGGATTCACTGCGCGCCATGGCGGACAGCAGCTCTAGCATGCGGCTGCGGGCGCGGTCGGCTTCGGCGGGTAATGTTCCCTTGTGGCGGGCCAGGGCGTGCAGCAGGTTGTATCCGTCAATCACATACATGGGGGCAGTCTAACCCGTGGCGGGTGAAGTGCGGGGATGGCGGCAACATTTCCGGACCTTGTGACCGGAAGCATTGGACACTTGCCCTTTCGTGGGATAGGTTTTCGTTAAGCTACGGCGTCCCACTCCCCAAGGACCCCACCCACGCCGTCGTGGCCCGGCGGGACAACCCGCCGCAAACTAAGACGCTGAACGGCCCCCCCGCTCAGCGCACAGCGGGGACGGGCGTGGGGACCGTCCCCGATTGTTCCTCTTGTCACCGTTGCGATCGTACCCCTGCCCGCGTGTTCGTTTGACGGCATGGGGCAAGCCGACATAATCCGGCTGGAGGTTGCATGCGGCTTGTCCTGCTGTTGATTGTTCTGGCTGTGCCTCTGGCCGCGCAACCGGCTATGGTGGTTGAACGTGCCGGCGAAACCGTGGCGGACGGCGGCACAGACTCAATGCTGAACACCGGGGCATCGCCGTTCAACCTGACCTACACGGTGCGCAACGACGGCACGACTGAACTGAACCTGACGGGTACGCCCCTGGTGATGGTCGGCGACCTGGACAATTGCGCCGTCAGCGTGATCCAGGACCCAGCCACGGTCGTGCCATCCGGCACCGAAACCACGTTGCGGATACAGGTGACCCCGGTGGCGGCTACGTTGTTTGAGTTTCGGTTGACGATCGAAGCCAATGATCCGGGCACCAGCCCCTACACGTTTCTGTTCAAGGGCGATCCGTCCGAGCCCGAAAGCAATCCGCGTACCAGCGGCGACAGCAGTGAATGCTCGGCGCGGCAGGGGATGTCGCTATCGGCGATTCTGCTACTGTGCTTCGCCGCAGCGCTTACTTTTCGGGCGCGGCACGATTAACACAATCTTCACGTGGCACCCACAATGCGTTGACGGGCTCGCGCTACTGTTCTTCCAGTGATTGGGAATTGGACCCTTACTGGAGACATGAGCATGCGATACACCCTCGCGTTAGTAGCCGGTGCCCTGGTGGCATTGGTGGCGGCGTTCGCCGTCAACAGCAGCCCTGCGCAAGCGGAAGAGAAGGGCACGAAGGGCGTTGACCCGAAGCTTGAGGAATACAAGCCGGTGGCAGGCGTTGCCGGCACCATCAGCAGTGTCGGCAGCGACACACTGAACAACCTGATGACGCTGTGGGGCGAAGGCTTCAAGCGCCAGTACCCGAACTTCGACATCAAGGTGGACGGCAAGGGCAGCGCCACCGCGCCGCCCGCGCTGATCGACGGAACCGCCGATATCGGCCCGATGTCGCGCGCAATGAAACAGTCCGAAATCGACGCCTTCGAAAAGAAGTACGGATGGAAGCCCAGCGTCGTCGGCGTCGCGATCGACGCACTGGCTGTGTTCGTGCACAAGGATAACCCGGTCGAGAAGCTGTCGCTGCAGGAAGTCGATGCCATCTTCAGCCAGACCCGCAAGGGCGGCCACAACGAAGACGTCACCAAGTGGGGACAGGTCGGCCTGACGGGCGACTGGCAGAATGCCAACGTGGTGGCGTACGGCCGCAACAGCGCATCGGGCACTTACGGCTACTTCAAGGAAGTCGCGCTGTTCAAGGGCGACTTCAAGAACGGCGTCAAAGAACAGCCGGGCAGCGCTGCAGTGGTGCAGAGCATCAGCGTGGACCGCAACGCAATCGGCTATTCGGGCATCGGCTACAAGACAGCCGGCGTGCGCACCGTGCCGCTGAGCAGCAAGTCGGGCGAAGAAGCCTACGACGCCACGGACGAAAACTGCTACTCGGGCAAGTACCCGCTGTCACGCTACCTGTACATCTACTTCAACCGTGCGCCGGGCAAGGAGCTTTCGCCGGTCATCCGCGAGTTCTTCACCTACGTGCTTTCAAAGCAGGGCCAGGAAGTCGTGGTCAAGGACGGCTACATTCCGCTCAACAAGACGATGGCAGACAGGCAGTCGCGGTCGTTCAGGTAGGTCGTTTCAACAACCCCGGGGCGGGACGCCAAGGCGTCCCGCCTCCCCGTCAGGGACCACCGACTCGTGAAAGACGCACCGCTGCCCCGCTACAACCGCAAGACGACCCTGCGCGTCAAGGTGGTTGATCGCGCCGCCAACATCGGCATCACGATTGGCGGCCTTGGCGTGATCCTGGCCGTTGCCGGGCTTATCGCGTTCATCGCGTGGCAGGTGTTTCCGCTGTTCATGCCGGCCGACATCGGGCCCGCGACTGACCCCATCAAGCTTGAAGCCGGCCGCACGCTGCTGCTTCACACCGACGAGTACCGCCGGGTTGGCGTGCGCATTGCCACTGACGGCACCGTCACCGTGTTTGCCGTGCCGACCGGCGAGGTGATCTCGCAAGCCAAGCCCGCGGAGCTGGACGGCGCCGAGGTAACCGCCGCGCACGCCACACTGCAACCGCGAACACAGCGCATGGTGGGCAACAGCATGGGCGTGCCGCACTACCACGTGCTGCTGGGCACAAGCGACGGGCGCGTGCTGGTCGGCGAGATCGGCTACACGTCTGAGTTTCTGCGCTTCGGCCTGGATGAAGAACCCAGTGAACTTGCGGCCCTGGCCATGCCGTCAGAGGACGCCTACCGCCGCACGGATTACGTACCCGAGATTCTGGTGCGCGACGGCAAGGTGGTGGAGCACCAGGTTTCATTCGGGCTGTATCGGGCCACCGCCGCGCACGTCAACTGGCTGCGAAGCCTGGACGTGAACACATCCGGCAGCGCCATCCAGATTGTCGCCGGCCAGTTGAGCGAAGGCACGGAAGACGACTCGCGCACGTCGGTCAGCCTGGTGGTCACGCGCGACGGCCGCACACGACTCGTGCGCGAGACGATCGAAGTCAACATGTTCACCGGCGATTCGGACGTCTCAACCGACACCCGCGACCTGACATCCGAGCTGCATTCGGTGCCCGACTGGGCACTGGTCAACGAACTGCAGGATGCGCTGATACTGGCCAGCCGCGGCGGTCGCGTACACCACTTTCAGCGCGACCCCGAAAGCGACGCCTTTGTGCAGCCCCACCGGCCGGTCAACGTGTTCGCGGCGCAGAGCGACCCCGAGCGCGGCCGCGACTGGCGCGCACAGGTCAACGAGATGCGCCTGGACGCTGGCCTGGAAGAGATTCCGCAGCCGCCGGAACTCACCGCCGTCAGCTTTCTGCTCGGCGACGACACACTGGTGTTCGGCGATACGCACGGCGGCCTGCAAAGCTGGCTGACCGTGCAGGAAGAAGACCTGGCCACGGGCAGGGTCTGGAAGCGCTTCGTGAGGGTGCGCACGTTGCCGGTGTGCGAGGGGCCGATCATCAGCCTTGCCGCGTCGCCGATCACCAAAGCCATTTTGATTGTGGATTCCACGGGGCAGGTGCGGGCCGTGAACAACACGGCCAGACGGCTGTACGCCGAGTTCAAGGTCGATGGCGGAACAATGGCGGTGTTCAACCGCAAGGGCGACGCCGTGCTGGCGGCCACCGACGCGGGGGATGTGCACCACTGGTGGATCGACGCCCCGCACAGCGAAGTGAGCTGGTCCTTTCTGTTCGGCGAGGTCTGGTACGAAAGCTTTCCTGAGCCGCAGTACGTCTGGCAGAGCGCCGGCGGGACAGACGACGTTGAGCCCAAGCTCAGCATGGTTCCGCTGATTGTCGGCACCATCAAGGGCGCGCTGTACGCGCTGCTGTTTGCCGTGCCGCTGGCGGTGCTGGCGGCAATCTACACGTCCGAGTTCATGCACCGCAACATGCGCGCGGTGCTCAAGCCGACCATGGAAGTCATGGCCAGCCTGCCGTCGGTCGTGCTGGGGTTTCTGGCAGCGCTGTACTTCGCGCCCAAGGCCGCGCCGATCATGCCGACGCTGCTTTGCATGGTCGTGATCGTGCCCGCGGTGTTCCTGGTGTTCGGGTGGGTGTGGCAGCGCTGCCCGCCAAGCCTGGTTGGCAAGTTCGGTTACTGGCGCAGCACGGCCCTGCTGTTCGCGCTGCTGGCGCTGGGCACCTGGATATCCTCCATGGTGGGGCCGCGCGCGGAAGTCTTTCTGTTTCCTACCGTCGAGGGCACCAACCCCGCGCTGATTGACGCCCAGACCTTTCAGCCGGTGAACGAGCAGATCGCAGAGAAGCTCGATGCAGGCGATTTCCGCACCTGGACCGGCGGCGGCGCCGAGCTCGCGCGCGAGCAGGAAGCCGGGGGCAAGGTGCTGCCCAAGGGGTGGTGGATCCCCGGCGGGCACAACCTCTTTATTGCCCTGATGGCGATCCCGCTGACGCTTCTGCTGGGCTGGGGCGTGCGGGCAGGCACCCGGGCATTCAACCGCCGCGGCGGTACAACGCCGGTGGCTGCGTTGCGCGCGCGGCTGGAGGGCGGCAACCCGGCAGGCTTTCGGGCGCTGGGTGTGGATGTTGGTTTCTCGCTGGTGCTGGGTGGTGTGCTGGTGGCGGCTGGCACGGGCCTGTCATTTCTCGTGTCGCCGGTGCTCGAAAGCCTGCTGTTCAGCTATGACCACCCGACGGCGGGCAGCGTGGCCGACTTCCGGCGCTGGGTAACCGGCCCTGAGGGCTGGAAGTTTGAGCAAGCCAACTCGCTGGTCGTCGGGTTTGCCATGGGATTTGCCGTCATCCCGCTGATCTACACCATCAGCGAAGACGCGCTGACCACGGTGCCGAATCAGTTGCGCGCGGCCAGCCTGGCGTGCGGGGCGTCGCGCTGGCAGACCACCATGCGCATCGTGCTGCCCGCCGCAGCAAGCGGCATTTTCAGCGCCATCGTGATCGGCCTGGGCCGCGCACTCGGCGAAACGATGATCGTGGTGATGGCCGCCGGCGGCACAGCCGTGATGGACCTGCAGCCGCTGAGCGGCTTCCGCAGCCTGAGCCTGTCGATCGCCACCGAAATGCCTGAGGCGCCGCACGGCGGCACGCTTTACCGCACGCTGTTTCTGGCGGGGCTGGTGCTGTTCCTGATGGCGTTTTCGATCAACACGCTGGCTGAGGTGGTGCGCATGCGTCTGCGCAGGAAGTTGTCGAGGCTTTGATGGCGTCAAGCGGCCGCAAAAAGGGCAGGAGGGTCAAGGGCGAGCCCTGGGTGTGGCTTAGCGGCGGTGCCGTGGCCACCGGTGTGGTCATGATTGTCGCGATGCTGGTGCTGATCTTCGTGGAGGGCACCACGGCGTTCTGGCCGCACGACGTGCAGGCTTACGTGCTGGGCGAGTCGCGCTATCGCCTGCGGCACCCGCAGCATGGGCCGGTCTGGATCTCCCGCGACGATAGCCAGGTGGTCATTCCCGGCGCGGGCACCGCTTGGCGCACGCTGAACGGCAGCGTGCCCCGGACGGCGGAGTCGCCTCGGCGCGCGACAATCAGCGACTTCATGAATCACCCGGAATTGTTTGAGGGCCAGCGCCACTGGCGCCTGCGCGATCGCAACGGCCGCTTGTTGCGCGACAAAGCCGGGAACGAACTTGCGCCCGAAGCCTTTGCGGCCGAGCCTGAACTGCACCGCCCCGTCCTTGAACGCGACAGCGGCGACTTCTTCGAGAGGATCATCCTCGACGACCGCGAACACGGCGAAGTCTGGATCTCGCAAAGCAACGACGCACTGCTGGTCGAGGTCGAGTGGCGCGCGCTGGATGGCACGCCTGTCGCCCTTGATTTCGAAGCGCCGCGGCCAGCCGCCATTGCCGATCTGCGGGCGCTGCCGCAACTGCTGCAAGGCGTTGACTGGCTGCTTGAGGACTCAGCCGGCCAGGTGTTGCAGGATGCCGAGGGCCGCCCCGTCCCCGCGCGCCGCTACCTTGCCGACGCGGCGGCGCATCCGTCGCCCTGGGGCTACTACGACGAAGAAGGCCGCAAGGTGGGGCTCGATACCTTGCTGGGTGAAGACCGCTGGCGCGACCACCGCGTGCTGGTTGGCGCACCCCGAGGCGAGCGCGCAATGGACGTGCGCGCACTCCCGCCCAACCCCGACGGGTCGCCCGTCAAGCCGTTTCAGCTTGAGACCGAGCCGCGCGAGATTCTGGTCAGGCAGGGAAACCAGGGCAGCACGCTGTACGGCGAAAGCGCGTACTTCCGGTGGGTGCGGCTTGACCTGCCCGACAACGAGGCGATGAAGCGCCACGCGCCGAACACGTACAACGAAACCGTGCTGGCCATGGCCACGCTGCCGTTCGTCGCGGTCATTGAGCGGCGCGAGAAGGGGGTGCTGACCGGCTACGTCTCGCGGGTAACGATCGATGGCGAAGTGATCGCGGATATTGAGCGCGACGGGCGCGAGGCAACCTGGGAAGCCTTCGTGCGCGAGCACGAGCGCATGCGCGAGCATTACCTGCGCCGCTACAGGCTTGAGAAGAAGGACATTGGCCGGGTCAACTGGGAGCTCAAGGAGCTGTCGGACGACGTCAAGCGCATCCGCTACGAGCATCGTGATTCGCACCTCGTCGAGGAGATGATCGAGCAGCTGAATGAATCGTATGCGGCATGGGAGGCGCAGGACCCGCTGCCCAAGCCGGAGCTCACACCCGAAGAAAGCGCGCAGCTGATTGAAGATTGGCACGCCAGGCTGCCGGGCATTTTCGAGCCCTGGGATGAGGCGGTCGCCGGCCTGGAAGCATCAAGGCGTGAGCTGCAGGCGCTGGCATCGGCGCGCGAGACACTGATCGAGCGCGCGCGCATCCAGGCCTTTGACTTCTGCCGCCTGCGCTTTGAAAGCGCGCAACTGAGCCATGTCGAAGAAAACGCAACCTACGTCTTCACCACCAGCGACGGCCGTGTCGCGACGCTGCTGCTGTCCGAGATTGTGCGCGCGTTTCGGCCCAACGAGCTTGGCCTGGCCGGAAAGCTGGGCGTGTACGCGGATCGCGTCTGGGAGTACCTGAGCGATGACCCGCGCGAGAGCAACACCGAAGGCGGCATCTGGCCGGTCATCCTGGGCACGCTGATCATGACGCTGCTGATGTGCGTGGCGGTGGTGCCCTTCGGCGTGATCGCGGCGCTGTATCTGCGCGAGTACGCCAAGCAGGGTGCGCTGGTTTCGACCGTCCGCATTTCGGTGAACAACCTGGCCGGCGTGCCGAGCATCGTGTTCGGCATCTTTGGGCTGGGGTTCTTCTGCATTGTGGTCGGCGGGACAATCGACGACCTGTTTTTTCCCGAACTGAAGCCCGCACCCACTTTCGGCGGCGGCGGCATCCTGTGGGCGGCGCTGACACTCGCACTTCTGACTGTGCCGGTGGTGATCGTATCGACCGAAGAAGCGCTCAGCGCCGTGCCCTCAAGCCAGCGTGAAGCAAGCCTGGCCTGCGGCGCGAGCAAATTTCAGACCATCTGGCGCGTGATTCTGCCGCAGGCGTTGCCGGGCGTGCTGACCGGCACCATTCTGGCCATGGCGCGCGGCGCGGGCGAAGTGGCGCCGCTGATGCTGGTAGGCGCGGTGAAGTATGCGCCTTTCCCGCCGGCGGACAGCATCCCGCCTTTCGTGCACCTTGAGCGCAAGTTCATGCACCTGGGCTTTCACGTGTACGACGTGGGCTTCCAGAGCCCCAACGTGGACAACACCAAGCCGCTGGTGTTCGCGACCGCGCTGATCCTGATCGCGCTGGTCGCCCTGCTGAATGTGTTTGCCATCGCGTTTCGGAATCGCCTGAGAAAGCGGCTTGCCACAAGCCACGTGTAGCCGACACGGGCGTTGAGTATAAGAGGAGCGACCATGCCACAAGGACACACGGCAATGAGCACAGAAGACTTGGGCGATACAGCATCCAGGCGGGCCACGCCCACCATCTCGACCGATACCACCAGCTTTCAGGTGGCCGAGGACCCGCTTGAGCTTGAGCCGGCAGTGCGCGTGCAGGACTTCAACCTGTGGTACGGCAAGGCGCAGGCGCTGAAAGACATCAACCTGACGTTTCCGAAAAACCGGGTCACGGCGCTGATCGGCCCGTCGGGATGCGGCAAATCGACACTGCTGCGCAGCATCAACCGCATGAACGACCTGATCGACAGCGTGCGGACAGAGGGGAAAGTTTACCTTGGCGAAGACGACATCTTTGACCGCAACCAGGACACCATTGAGCTGCGCAAGCGCTGCGGCATGGTGTTTCAGAAGAGCAACCCGTTTCCCAAGACGATCTACGAAAACGTGATCTACGCCAACCGCATCGCCGGCGAGCGCGACAAGAAGAAGCTGGACGAGATCGTCGAGTACTGCCTCAAACGAACAGCCCTGTGGGACGAGATCAGCAGCCGGCTTCAGGAAAACGGCAGCATGCTTTCCGGCGGCCAGCAGCAGCGGCTTTGCATCGCCCGGGCGATCGCGAATCAGCCCGACGTGCTGCTGATGGACGAGCCGTGCAGCGCGCTTGACCCGGTGAGCACACAGAAGATCGAGGAGCTGATCCTTGACCTGCGCAGGAACTTTTCCGTGATCATCGTGACCCACAACATGCAGCAGGCCGCGCGCGTGGCCGACTTCACCGCGTTCATGTACCTGGGCGAAGTCGTCGAGTTCGGGGCAACCAGCGAAATGTTCATCAAGCCGCGCAAGAAGCAGACAGAAGACTACCTGACGGGCCGGTTCGGGTAAGCGGTCCCACAGAAGTAGCTTCAGGTGGCACGGCCGCCCTCGCCCGTGTCCGGCAGGCTTGGACGAGGGCGTCCAAGCCACTGGACAGGACCAATCTCGGACCGCTGGGGCTCTGCTCCCCGCTACTTCTTGTTCTTGATGTACACGGTGTTCCAGTCTTTCGGCGGCGGCTCAATGAGCAACTCTTTGCAGCGCGCGATGTACAGCCGGCTTGGGTTGATCCTGCCTTCCGCCTGCTGTGGCTCGTGATGCTCGGCATTCTGGAAGCACGCCAGCGCCTGGCTGAACTGGCGGTCGCGGAAAAGCTGCACGCCCTCATTGAAATGCTTCAGAAGGTCGGTGACGAATTGCGGCACATCCTTGCCGCCGATCAGCTCAAAGATCTCCACGGGCCGGGTCTTGCCGGCCACGACGATCAGGTCAATCGGCCGCAGCGTGAACTCGCCGCGTGCCAGCGCTTCCGTGTTTTCGCCGATCAGCAGCTCCACCCCGTAGTCCTTGCATTGCGGCTCAAGCCTTGCCGCAAGGTTCACGGCGTCGCCCATCACGGTGTACGCGAAGCGCTTGCTGCTTCCCATGTTGCCTACCGTCATCAAGCCGGTGTTGATGCCCGCCCGCGCCGAAAGCACGGTGCCGTCCGGCTTGATCAGCTGCGGGGCGACTTCGCGGATTGCGTCAGCGAACAGCGGCTGCATGCGCTGCAGCTCGGCGCGGCAGGTCAAAGCGCCGCGGCATGCGCGAATCGCGTGATCCTGCATGTCCATGGGCGCGCCCCAGAAGCACATCAGGGCGTCGCCGATGTACTTGTCGATGACGGCCCCGGTGTCGAGCATCAGGTCGGTCATGCGCTCGAGGTAGATATTCAGCAGCTCGACCAGCCGCTCGGGGTTGTTGGGCCCCAGAGTCTCGCTGACGGTTGTGAACCCCGCGACGTCACTGAAGTACACGGTCATTTCGCGGTTCTGGCCGCCCAGCTTCAGGCTGTCGGGGTTGTGAATCACGAAATCCAGCAGCTCGCGCCCCATATACTGGCGGGCGAATGCCTCGCGCTGGCGGCGCTGCCGGCCCTCGGTAAGCGCCTTGGCAAGCGCGCCGTGGCTGAAGCCGATGAACAGGCCCGCAAGCGGCGCAGCAGCCGGCACCCACCACTGCATGCCGAAACCAAGCCAGATTGCCGCGACAGCCAGCAGCGCAAGCAGCAGCACCAGCAGCGCGCCGCGGCGCACGGCCCTGGCATACATCACCAGCAGCACCGCTGCCACGCACGCCGCCAGGCCCGCCAGCCACTCGGACCAGCGCGGCGCGGCACGCAGGAAATCCTGGTTGGCGAAGTTGTCGAAACTGTTGGCCAGCACGTATGTGCCCGGTGTGACCGGCGACCACGGGGTTCGATGGCGATCCGAAATCGCCGCCGCGGTGCCCGCGATGAAGACCACCTTGTCGCGTGCAAGCTCTGCGGGGTCGCCCAGCAGGACCTCGGGCCATCCGCCCGGCGGCTGGTCTGCGGGCAGGTCTTTCAGGCGCTGGCGCAGCGATGCCAGCTCATGCTCGGCGTCTTGCTTGTCGTAGCCTGACAAATCGGGCAGCGACAGTTCAAGCTCATCGATCTGCTGCTGCAGGTTGCCGCGCCGCCGCTGGTAGCCTTCGTGGCGGTAATGCCACGCGTCCCAGTCAGCCAGGACGTCGGCGGCACTGACAGTCGGGTACAGAGCGGTCGGGCTCACGCGCGCGTACTCAAGCTCGAGGTCTTTGCGCTGTTGCGCGTCGGCGCGCTGATACTCAAGGGTCTGCGCAAGCGGCAGCAATGTGCGATAGCGCAGATGGTACTGGCCGTCGGGCCCGATAGGCACGCTGCGCCCAAGGTAGCGCACCTGCCCGTCCAGCACCTGCACCGGCGCATCGCGCAGACCGTCGGCAAGCGGATGGCGCTGGTCGCCGATCACCAGCTCGCCGTCCTGCACGTCCATGCCGGGAAACGCCTGCCGAAACGCGGCAGCGGCGGCATCTGACTCAGCGGCCTCGCGCGCGCGCGACAGCAGGTAAAGCCGCCAGACCTCCAGCGCCATGTGGCGGTAGGGGTTGCCGTCCACCATCACCAGCACGGGGTAGCGGCGAAGCGTGTCGTCGGCGGGGTCGTGCAGAAAGTTCACCGCACCGATGCCACCGACGCCGTGCAGGCTTGGCTCAGGCAGCGGCAGCAGGCTTGAAAAGCGATCTGACTCAAAGGCTGCCGTGCGTCGCACCAGCATGCCGTAGTAGCCCGCCAGCTCGTCGCGCTGCTGCTCGGGCGGCAATTCGTCCAGCCCGGCGGCGGCCGTCGCGACGGGCAAGCCGTTGAGCAAGCCCGAAATCGGCGTTGCCGGCGTCGGCGCGCGCAGCGACTGTTGCCGCAACTCATCCAGCAGCGGGGCCGAAGCTTCGCCCAGTACGGGCGCGGCATAGGCGTGCAGCAGTTCGTCCCGCAGCTCGGCACCGCGGCGCTCGCCCGCCAGGGCCAGTGCCAGCGCCACGTCATCGCGCGCTGTGGCCTCAAGGATGAACAGGTCGTCGCCGGCTTTGTCGCCAAGCCACACGCGCTGCGGCTGCCCGCCGATGTTGACGGTGCGGACGGGGTCATTGGTGTTGGGGCCGGTCTCGCTGAATATGAAGTCGAACACGATCACGCGCGCTCCGCCCTGTCGGCACCAGCGGATCAGCTTGTTGTACACGTGGCGCGGCCACGGCCAGGAATAGCGCTGCGATTCCTGCGCCCGCGTAAGTGCCGGGTTGTCGCCGTACGCCAGGGCGCGCTCGTCGATGGCGATGACGAGGATGTTGTCGTCGCGCACTGCCGGGTCTTCCAGTGCGCGCACGCGCAGATCTTTCAGCGGCGCGTCCACATGATCCAGCGCCGAAGTTTCGCCCCAGCGCGCCATAAGCAGCACGAACACCCCGCACGCAGCCGCTGCGGCCAGCAGGGTGACAAGCCGGCGCTGGCGGGGCTCATGGGCGCTGCCAAAGCCCGTGCGCGCCCTGCGCACCAGCTCACCGGCGCGCACGATGGTGCTGCCAAGCCGGTCCACGGCGCGCTGCACGGTGTTGGGGTCGTTCATGCGCGGCAATGATCATTGCCTGCCGCGGAATGATCAATGGACTATCGGCCGGCGGCAGAATCGACCGATTCTCAGTTGAACATCGCGGGCAGTTGTCTGATCATCTGCGCATGCTTGAGGATGGCCACATCTTCGTCGCGCAGCTTGAGCCGGGGCCGCTGCATGGCATCTACCTGGTCAAGGAAGCCCGCAAGCTCAATGCCCGCAACGGCAAGCCGTACCTGGCGATGACGCTCAAGGACAACTCGGGCTCAATCGGCGCCAAGCGCTGGGACGTATCGGATGAAGAAGCCGCCATCGCGCGCCCGGGCACCTTCCTTGAGATCAAGGGCGAGATCGAGCTGTACCGCAACTCGCCGCAGGTGATCGTCAGCGCGCTGCGCCAAGCCGACGAAGACTGGATTGACCGCGAAGCCTTTGAGCATTCGCCGGACTTTGACCCGGCTGACCTGATGGCCGACGTTGTCGGCATGCTGAACGGCCTGCCGGACGAAGACCTGCGTGGCATCGCGCAGGCCTACCTGGACGATGAGGCGTTCATGCAGCGCTTCGAGATAGGGCCGGCTGCGCAGAACATGCATCATCCGTACCGTTTCGGGTTGCTCGAACACGTGCACAGCGTGATGCACCTTGGGGCGCGCATGTGCGATCACTACCCGTGGGTGGATCGCAGCATGGTGCTGCTGGGACTGTTTCTGCACGACAGCGGCAAGGTGGTTGAGCTTGTGGGCGAAGACGCGCCAAGCTACAGCATCGAGGGCGAGTTGCTGGGGCACATCACCATCGGCATCAACCTGCTTGACCGTAAACTGCAGGCCCTGGGCAACGTGCCGCAGCGCAAGGGCGTGCTGCTGAAACACATCATCCTCAGCCACCACGGATTGCAGGAGTGGGGCAGCCCCAAGCCGCCGATGACGCCCGAGGCGCTGGTGGTGCACACCATCGAGATGATGGATGCCAAGATGAACGCCTTCCAGCGCGAGCAGGCCGAAAGCCCCGAGCAGACGGATGAGCTTGGCGGGATACGCTGGTCGAAGCTGCTGAAGCGTAGAATCCTAACGTCGCACCCGAACGGCAAGGCGGAATCGGAAACCCCTGACTCGGACGGATGAGACGCAAGCCGGGCAAATGTGAACGCCGCGGATTTCTCCGCGGCGTTCGCGCTCCCGGGTGCTCGTCAAGTTGGTCCTGCCGGGCATTCGCCCGGCAGGCGCGGCGATCAACCAGGTATCGGGCGGGCGGGCAACCCGGCTGATACGCCAACGACCAACTAAACGTCTGGTTAGTTCGGAGTCTTCCCCAGAATGCAATGTTTCAAGGCGTTGTGCGGAAGGGGCAAGCTTGCATGTGGCGAAACGGCTTTGCGGTTGCGTGATTGCCGCCATGCCATACCCTTGATGGGTCAATCGGAGGTTTCCATGCACTGGGTGATCAAATTGTCAGCCGTTGCCGCATTGCTGGTTGCCTTTGCGGGCTTACCGCAGGCCGAGCAGATTCGCCTGGCAGACGGCCGCTACTTGCAGGGCGACGTCGTGGAAGTCAAGCAGGACGGGTTTACCTTCCGCTTGACCGACACCGGCGGCCGCGTGTTTCTGCGCTGGGGCCAGGTGGATGAGGCCCTGAAGAAGCGCCTGACCAACGAGCGCGACCCAGACGAAGCCCTGAACCTGCAAGTCATGGTTCCCGGAGCGCGCCTGGAGCTGATCGACGGCACGGTGCACGAGGGCAAGATCAGCGAATTGAGCAACACTTACCGCGTGATCAACCGCGACAACCCGCGTGGCCGGTCGGTGCCGTCGGCGGACGTGCTTGAAGAAGGGTTCGTGCCCGACATCATGATCGACGCCACGGTCATGCACACCGAGCAGGAGGTGCTGAAGCTGGCCGAGGATGAACGCGCGCCGCTTGAGACCGCCATCCAGTACTACGAGCTCGGGCGCATCGCCGATTCACTGGGCATGTATCGCGAAGCCAAAGACTATGTGACGCTCGCGCTGGCCACCAGCCCGGACACCAAGCTGGAGGCGCGCCTGACGGCCTATGACTCGCAGCTGGATGAGCTGATCCGCCAGGAGGGCCTGCTGCGGGCATTGGTGAACGCCCGCCAACTCGCCAAGCGCCGCAACTACCCGGCTGCCCTGGACGCGCTCAACGCCGCCAAGGAAGAGTTTCAGCCGGCGGATGCCGTGCTGGAAAAGTGGCAAGCCACGGTGGACGAAGTGGAGCTTTCGTACTCCGAGTTCGTGATCAAGGACTGGTACAAGCAGATTCGACCGGCAATCACGCGCAGGCTGCGCGCGAGCGACGGGTCGATCTCTGAGTACATCGCCTGGACGCGCCGCGACCTCGACAACTCGATCGCCGCTGCCATTGCGCGCAACGTGACCGGCTACGACGACGACGTGTACCTGTTTGTCACCGGCAGCATGACGCCGGCGCAGGATCTCGACTTCCAGCGCCTGATGAACGACAACGAAGAGCTGAAGCAGCAGACCGAGAAAGTGCGGGCCGTCTTGACCGACGTGCGCGAGCGCTTTCCGAAGCGGTTTGAGCTTGAGATCCAGGGCAAGCTGCGGCTGAGCGTCAAGAAGGCAAGCTTCGGCATGGACGGCTTCTACGCCATCGTCGGCGGGCACCTTCCGGTCAACGGCAAGAAGCCCGAGCAGCAGGCGCCGCCGCCGCCAAACCGCGACGATCGCCGCCGAGATGACCGGCGCCGCGACCGCTCGCCGGGAATCGAAGACCCGGCTGCGATCCTTGAGAAACTCGCGCGCGGCCAGCAAGCCGAGCCTGAGGCCGGCGGGCAGGACATCTCGGGCCTCAAGGTGCCGGCTGTAGTGCCAAGCCTGCAGGAGTGGTGGGAAAGCGCCGGCCGCTCGACACGGGCCAAATGGCTTGAGGCGTACTACGCAAAGTACGGCGGCACTATGCGTGTGTTTGAGCTGAACAACGCGGATATCAAGTACAAGTAGCTGGTGCCGCGCGGCACAGGTTCTGGTCCAGGCGATCCGGGCTTGGGGGCTTCGGGCATAGGGACTCGTTCCCCGAGCCCAGGTCAGGTGGATCAGAACTTGCGAGGAGTGGCGCTACGTTGCGGCTACTCGGCGCTTGATCAGCCCTATCTCGGCCACCAGATTGGCCAGCAGGATCATCGTTGCCCCGAACACAAGCCACCACGTCACGACGTCACGGCCGGCCAGCACGCTGATGACCGAGGCGAACACAGGCTCAGCCGTGTACACAATTGCGGCGCGTGACGGCGGCAGCTCTTTCTGCCAGCGGTTCAGCACGCTGATGGCCAGAACAGACGCGAACGTGGCGCACAGCAGCAGTGTCCGCCAGACTTCCGGGTCTTGCAGCGTGGCCGCAAGCGCATCCGGTTGAATCAGCCCCATCCCGCCGGGCGCAACCAGCACCGCCATGCCGCAGAACAACGTCGCGCACAGAAACATCACCAGCGTGATCGCCAGCGGGTCGGCGCGCCGTGTGCCGTAGTCTGTCAACAGGATGTGCCCACCGAACGTGACAGCGCAACCCAGCGTCGCCCACGCGCCAATTGTCAGCCCGCCCTGCGGCGGCCCCTGGATGTACGCCGCGCCCACAACCGCCAGCACCACGCCAACCAGCACGCCACGCGCCGGCATGCGCCGGTAGATCAGCGCCGCAAGAATCGGCGTCGTAACGACGTACAGGCTGGTCAGAAACGCCGACTGGCTTGGCTGCAGGTCAGGTTGCGTCAGCCCGAAAATCTGCAGCAGGAAGCCCGCGGTGAACGGCAGGCTTAGCAGAAACCCCCACTTCCAGGCCGCGCGGTCAAGCCGTCGCAAACTACGCGGCACGAACACGGGCATCAGCACAGACGCCAGCAGGAAGCGCCAGAACAGAAATAACGCGCCGATGGCCGCAGGCCGGTCGTGGCCGTGCAGCGCCTGCAATGCATCGGTGCCCTGTTTCATCCACAGAAAGGTCGCGCCCCAGAAGATGCAGACCACCGTCAGCGCCAGCGTGGCGATGAGCCGTGTGCGGCGGTTGGGGTCGGTGGCATTCATGGCGGGTCCAGGGCCGGCTTGAGCGGCACGGCATGCAAGCTTTGGCGCGAGTTAACGGAAGTGCCGGGCAGTGACGTCAAACTCGCCGCGCCCCTGGCCGGTGGCTTCAACGTCCGCGTCCACCATCAGGTCAACCAGGTCGGCGAAGCGGGTCTGTGCTTTCCAACCAAGGTCTTTCTCGGCGCGGGCGGGGTTGCCCTGCAGGACGTCCACCTCAGTGGGGCGCAGGTAGCGCTTATCGATCTCAACGTGCCTCTGCCAGTCAAGCCCGGCCCGGGCGAACGCGCGCTGCATGAACTCGCGCACGGTGTGAGTCTCGCCGGTCGCCAGCACGTAGTCGCGCGGCTGGCTTTGCTGCAGCATGCGCCACATGCCCTCGACGTACTCGGGCGCGAAGCCCCAGTCGCGGCGCGCGTCCAGGTTGCCAAGGTAGAGCTTGTCCTGCCTGCCCGCCTTGATCGCGGCAACCGCGCGCGTGATCTTGCGTGTCACAAACGTCGCGCCGCGGCGGGGCGACTCGTGATTGAACAGGATGCCGCTGACGGCAAACATGCCGTACGCCTCGCGGTAGTTGCGCGTCATGTGATGCGCGTACAGCTTGGCGATTGCGTAGGGGCTGCGCGGCAGAAACGGGGTGTTCTCGTCCTGCGGCGCGGGCGCGCTGCCGTACATCTCGCTGCTGCCGGCCTGGTAGAAACGCGCACCCGGGCACACCGCGCGCACGCTTTCCAGCAAGCGCGTGACGCCCAGCGCGTCGATGTCGCCTGTCGATTCCGGCACCTCAAAGCTGACCTTGACGTGGGCCTGCGCGGCAAGGTTATAGATCTCGTCCGGCTTGACCTCTTCCAGAACTTGGTGAAGCCGCGCCCCGTCAGTCAGGTCGCCGAATACAAGCCGCAGGCGGTAGTCTTTGTCGTGCGGGTCCTGGTAAAGGTGGTTGATGCGCGCGGTGTTGAAGGTGCTGCTGCGGCGAATCAAGCCATAGACGGTGTAGCCCTTGCTGAGCAGCAACTCGGCAAGATAGCTGCCGTCCTGTCCGGTAATTCCAGTGATTAGCGCGGTGGGCATGGCGCGCAAGATAGCCGCGAAAGCGCGAAAGCGCAAAAGCTTGGATTCACCACAGAGACACAGAGGCACAGAGAAGGGCCAAGACAAGGGAGTCTCGTGTAGCGCCTGAGTCAACGATGGCTTCCGCTTCAGCGCCCAGCCGTTTTTCTATTCGCTTTTCTCTATGCCTCTGTGTCTCTGTGGTGAACAAACGGCTAGCCGGTTTCCACAACCTGCGAAGGAGTTGGCAGCGCACCTGATCGCCACTACAAAGCCTCTTTCGCGTCTTCGCGCTTTCGCGGCCCATGACCAAGCGCCTCACGATGCTGCTTCCTTACTATCCGCCGGATGTCGCCGCGGACGGCCAGCTTTTCAGCCTGCTGGCGCCGGAGCTGGCGCGGCGCGGTTGGAAGGTAAAGGTGCTCACGTGGAAGCCCCGCTACCAGGGCACTAGCACGCGTGCGCCGGCGCGCGAAACCCGCGACGGCGTGCGCGTCACGCGCTGGTGGGCGCCGCGCTCGGGCAAGTCGCTGCTGTCGCGCGCATTCGGCGCGTGGTGGATTACCGCCACGGCTTTGTGGCGCGCGCTTTTTTCGCGCGGCGTGCTGCTGATGCCCTCAAGCCCGCCGACACTGGGGCTTGTCGGCTGGTGCCTGTCATGGATCGGCCGGCGTTACGTTTACGTGCTGCACGACATCCACCCGGACCTGGGGATCGCCTTGGGTCGCATGAAGCCGGGTCTGCTGGCGGGCTTGCTGCGCTTCATCCAGCGCCGCGCCCTTGCCCGCGGGCGCACGATCACGCTGACCGACGGCATGGCCGAAAAAGCGCGCCAGTACCAGCCGCGCGCGCGGGTCACCGTAGTGCCGAATTGGGTGGACACGCAAGCCATCACACCGCGCCCCAAGTCGGAGAGCGCGTTCGCGCGCGAGCACGGGCTTATCAAACCGTTCGTGATCCAGTACTCCGGCAATCTAGGCTTGCTGCACCCGCTTGAGGGATTAACTGAGGCCATGCGCGAGCTGCCCGAAGCGGTGCTCACTTACATCGGCCGCGGCGCCAAACTGGAATCAATGCGCAAGCAGGCAGAGGGCCTGCCCAACGTGCGCTTCTTCGACTACCAGCCGTTCGAAAGCCTGCCGGACACGCTGGCTGCCTGCGACCTCGCGGTCGTAGCCATCGAGCCCGGCGCAGACCGCCTGGCGATGCCCAGCAAATTGCAGGGCATTCTCGCCAGCGGCCGGCCGGTATTTGCCCTGGCCCCCGAAGACAGCGAACTGGCGCAACTGGTGCGACAGCACGGTTGCGGCTGGGTGGTTGCAAACTTCGAAGACCTGACTTCCGTGGCCCTCGCCGTTCGTGCCATCAAGGAGGACCGCACCGCTGCAACCGAACGCGCCCAAGCCGCCCGCCACGCAGTCGAAGCGAACTACAGCGTAGTCCAAGCCGCGAACGGGTACGCAGACGTTCTTGGAAACCTGTAGCCACTCTCAATGAAGTCTCTGCTGGCTTGCATAGCCGACTGCCATGCAAGATTTTGACGCCCAATGCACGCTGCGGGTATGTCGCGACGTGACGTATTATGGTGCACGACACTTCGAATAAGGAGTTGGCGATGGATCGTAGCTGGATATCTAGGCGTTGGACCCAAGAAGAGGTTCGGCTTCTGTTGGAGACCGAAGAGGAAGAGGGGCAGGTACTCGACTACAAGGAGCAGCTGCCGGACTCCCGCAATGAGGCTGCCAAGCGCGAATTGTGCGCGGACGTTGCGGCGTTTGCCAATGCCGACGGAGGCGTGCTGGTCTTCGGCGTAGCTGAGAAGCGAGACAACAGCAGAACGACGGGTCGGCCGAGTTCGGACAACGTAGGTCTTGCTGACTTTGACCCTGATCGAGATGAGGCGAGGCTCCGGGCGATTCTCCAGTCCGGTATCGAGCCAGCAGGCCCCGCTCTCGCCATTGATGTCGTCGACGGTTACGGGCACGGTCCGGTGGTCGTCGTTCGTGTGATGAGGTCGTGGCGAGGGCCAATGTTTGTAAAGCACGAACGAGAGACCGTGCGATTCTACATCCGACGGGGCCGCGATAAGTTGTCTATGAAGTGGACAGAGATTCAGGCAGCATTCTTGCGGGGTGGCCAGGCCGGCAAACTCGCGCAACAGTTTGTCGACGAACGAGTTTCGAGGATCATCGCGGGGGCAACTCCGGTTTTGTTGCCATTGGGAATACCAAAGGCCTTAATACACCTGATTCCAATGGGTCAGGTCTTGTCTGGCGAGCCAATCGCCCTGCATCAAGCGGTGAGATCTCGCGAACTGGAGACGCGTATACACCAGAGCGACGACGGATACGGAACCTTCCCACCCAGGTTCAACTCGGACGGATTGGTCAAGGGAGACAGCCACATGGAGCCGGGGAATACCATGTGGATGTACACTCAGCTATTCCGTGATGGTTGCCTCGAAGATGTCTATGCGGGTGGGTGGGTTCAGGACGATGGGAACATTAACTGCCAGTACCTCACGCGTCATCTAGCCGAAGAAACTACCCGCTACCTGAGGTTGTTGTGGTCGCTCGAAGTTGCGGGTCCGATTTCGGTCAGGATCACGCTGACCGAAGTGCGGGGACGTAAGGCCATACCATTCGGGCGCGTACTGGGCTTGCCGCATCTACTTGGTCGTGCAATAGACAGAGATGTTGTTACCTGTCCGGAAATCCTGGTCGAGGACCTTGACGCATTTGGAACCGGCAATCTACGAGATGCTTTCGATGCCATCTGGCAGGCCTGTGGGTACCCTTACTCGCCGGACTTCGACCAAAACGGCGAGTGGAGGCTTGCAAGAACGGACACTGCTCCGTTCGACTACATTTGGGAACTCACGCGTCCAGGATCGCGCGTTGAAGGGTTGTGATTTCCTGGATGCCTGCTGTGGCGAGGTCCATGAGCTGGTCTAGCTGCTCGCGGGGGAAGCTGAATTTCTCCGCTGTGCCCTGCACCTCGATGATGCCGCCCTTGCCGGTCATCACGACGTTCATGTCGGCTTGCGCGTTGGAGTCTTCTTCATAGTCCAGGTCGATCACCGGCTCATCGTTCACGGTTCCGACGCTGACAGCC
>CAZZBH010000056.1:0-23528 GCA_964652605.1 uncultured Planctomycetaceae bacterium | reverse complement strand
TGCACCGAGGGCGATGCAAGCATCGCCCGTACGGGCGACATTTATGTCGCCCCCGGCATGGCGTGCACCGAGGGCGATGCAAGTATCGCCCGCATGCCGGTGCCGGCTGCCTGTGACCCACTGGATTCCGCGGGCCCGGCATGTTTGGATGCCCCACCATGGCAAAGAAGAAAGATGAGCCCAAGTTCGAAGACCTGGTCGCACAGGTCGAGGAGGCTTTGCAGCAGCTTGAGTCAGGCGACCTGCCGCTGGAGGACGCGCTCAAACGCTACGAAGACGGCGTCGCCGCCCTGCGCCAGTGCCTGGGCATACTCAAGCAGGCTGAGAAGAAGGTCCAGCAGCTCAGCGAGCGCGACGGCGAGCTAGAAACCACACCCTTTGATCCCGAAGGCGAAGAGCCCGCCAAATCCAAGCTGTTCTGACCTTCGCCAGGTTTTCCCAACGACCGACCTGCACCGGCGTTACAATCAAACCATGCGCATACTCCTGCCTATCCTTTGCGTCGCCACACTGCTTGCCGGGTGCCGGGGGTATTCACTCGACATGACCGGCCTTGAGCGGTTCTCCAACGACAGCCTGGACGACACAGCCGACATGTACACCATGGAGCGGCTTGACACGCTTTCGACCAACGCGCTGGAGGGGGCCTCGGAGAGTGTGTCGATCACGCGGCTTGACGCGCTATCGGATCGTGTGTTGAGGCCGGCCAGCGAGCGCTACTCGGTGCTGCGTCTGGAATCTCTGTCGAACGCGCACCTTGACCCTGTTGCCGACGCGCTGACGATCATGGAGCTTGAGGCGCTCGTCTCCAAGAAGCTCGACCCAGACACGATCAACCGCTAGCGGTTCATTATCAGGCAGATCAAGACTGGCGCTGGCACCTGGCGCCCGGCCGTGTCACTTTCGAAGCGCACTCTGGAATGTGACCTTCCCTTTGCCGGGCCCGTACTCCCTTCGAAGTTCAGCCGCCCGCGGGAATACCCTGCCGTTGTGCGCGTTATAGTATTGAGACTCAGTCGCAACAGGAGCGGGACGTGTCTGCCCAACTCTTCGCATTCCTCCTCGCACTCGCCGCAGGGCTCGCCACCATGCTGGGCGCAGTCGCCGCTTTCGCCACGCCGTCGCGGCGACTGCTGGCCGCCTCGCTGGCATTCGCCGCCGGCGCCATGGTCCTGGTCTCGCTGCTTGAGATCCTCCCCGAAGCCGCCGCGCGCATCGGCTTGCCCGTCGCACTGGCCGCAGGAGGCGTAGGCGCGCTGGCCGTGGCCGGCATGCAGCGCGGCCTGCGGCGCTGGGTACCCGAGGGCGGGCAGTCTCTGCGCCGCACCGGGTTGCTGCTTGCGCTGGCGCTGGCACTGCACAACCTGCCCGAGGGCATGGCCCCCTTTCTGTCGGCGCTGGCGTCGCCAGGCGCGGGCATCGCCATCGCCGTCGCCATCGCCCTGCACAACATCCCCGAGGGTGTGGCGATTGCCGTGCCATTGCGCGCAGCCGGCGCGTCCCGCACCCGCGCATTCGGATACACAGCCGTGGCAGGATTGGCTGAAGCTGCCGGCGCGGGCATCGCGTGGATGCTCGCGGGCAGCCTGACCGCCGGCGCGGTGGCGGTGCTACTGGCCGGAGTGGCGGGGATGATGCTGTGGCTGAGCGCCACCGAGCTGATGCCAGCCGCCCGAAACGCCGCCAAAGGCATGACCCCCATCATGGGAGCAGCCACCGGCGCCACAGTGATGGCCCTGAGCCTCGTAGCCATTTAGCCAAGAAGGTGGCATTGGCGTCACGCCAATGGAGTGCCGCGTCCGTCCCGGACGCGGAGAAGCATGGGCGACGGGTGGAAGAGCATTTCGCCCCGCACGCGGGACGGCGACTCCGGCGCGGGCCTTTCGAACAAAGCTGTAGTTCGTTCAGAACGTTGCCGCGCAACCCCGTGAATACGCAGTCAGCCAAATGCCGATGCCCGGCTTTGAAGGGGCACCGCTGGTTGCCCTGGCAAGCCATGACGAGAATTTCCGGAAATTCTGAACCCGATCACCCGCCCCGCGACATTTGCCGCTGGAGGAGAACTTTCTAACTTGTGAAAGGAACAGGTCATGACGAACTCCAGTTCGTTAGTGCTAACGGCATTGCTGTTACTCGCGGCGGCATCAGCCGCATCGGCGCAGACATTGAGCACTGTTGTCTCCAGCTACTTCAGCGCAAACGCCGGCCCCACACACACACTTACGCCCCTGGGCGGGACAGGCAATCCAAACGGGCTGTTCGACGTTGCCGCGAGGCTGGTCCGCGACGACTGCGTAGCCTTGCTTGGGTGGACACCCAGCCAATCGGGGTCAACGACCGTCGGTGGCGTCAACGTGACGGTTGCATTCGATCTTGACTTCACAGAGCCTTCGGACGACTTCATCCTGCTTGTAGTCGGCTCAGACGGTCCTGCACCGGGCGATCCCGGGCTGGGGTTTCAGGCTGACACGAGCGGACACAATTCGACCGCCTACAGTGTAGCCGGCAATGGCAACGCGACGGCCGGAGCCGGCGGAACGGCGACTGCATTCATACTCGGCACGGGTGCCGGCGACGCAGGCGCATATGCGGGCCGCGGAAACGGCTCCGGCCATGGCGGTCTGGCCACATCCTTCGCGCTGAGTGACGCCACGGCAATCGGTGGCGAAGCCGCCGCCGGCGACGGAGGATCGGGCGACGCGGTTGCTCTCGGAGCCGCCTTCGCGCAGGGAGGTGATTCGCAAGACGGCAACGGCGGCGATGCAATCGTAGATGCAGGCACGAGCGGGTTCGCGGCAGGCGGCAACATCACCGACCCGGCGACAGTGGGCAATGGTGGTGCCGCCGTCGTCTTGGCGGCTGGAATCGCCGGCAACGCCATAGGCGGGCAAGCCGGCAACATCGGCATCGGGGGCCTAGCTGTCGTGGGTTCTGCCACCACGTTTATCGCTGGAGCGGGAAGCGCCAGCGGGGGCGATAGCCCAAGCGGCCAAGGCGGCGATGCAGAAATTTTCGCCACGGGCAACGCCACTGCTGTTGGCGGCAATTCCGCGGGCACGGCGGACGGCGGGCGAGCTGACGCTTGGACAGTTCAGGGCGACTCGACGGCCGTTGGCGGCGATGCCACGGGCACAGGCGACGGCGGAGTAGGTGCAGCCTGGGTCGTGAACACGAGCGGCGGTCTGGCGCTGGGCATTGGCGGCGACTCTGCCGGCGGGGACGGTGGCAACGGTTTTGCAGAAAGCATGAATGAAGCCGAAGCGCGCGGCGGACACGCAACCGGCACAGGTGACGGCGGTACGGCTGAAGTGTTCAAACCAAGTGGAGGCAGCGGCGGAGACGGCCTTGCCATTGGCGGCAACGCAAACAATGGCATCGGCGGCGAGGCGATCGGTGCAGGACCGGGCTATTGCGAACTGCGCGGCGGCGATGGCGGCGGCAACGGCCGGGGCGGTGACGCCACGGTATCCACCACGAATCATCCCGGCACCGTGCTGGCCATCGGCGGTGACGGAGCAGGCACAGGCAACGGCGGCAACGTGGTGATCAACAAGAGCACAGGCAACGCGGAAGGGTACGGCGGGACAGCCGTGTCCGGGAACGGCGGCAGCGCGACCGTGAATGCCGACGGCCTGGCCTACGCTGAGGGCGGCACGTCATCGGGCGGCGACGGCGGCAACGCGACTGCCCGCAGCTTTGCCGGCACGGGTGACACGGCCCACGCCGTGGGCGGGGACAGCAGCGGCGGCGACGGCGGCGAGGCAAACGCGAGCGCGAGTGCCGGAAACGCGCGAGCCGACGGCGGAAACGCAACCGGCAGCGGCAACGGCGGCGATGCGTTTGTGGGCGCGGCCGGCCACGCGCAAGCGTTCGGCGGCGACGCACAAGTCAGCGGCAACGGTGGATCAGCCGCAATCGCGTTCATGACCACAGGCTCAGCGTACCTGCAAGGCGGCAATGGCGCCGGAAGCGCAGGCAACGGCGGTGATGCCCTGGGAGCGTTTTCTCAACTCTTCGCTGTTACCGGTGCGTGCGTAGCAGTAGGTGGAACCGGCACAGGAACTGGGGACGGCGGAGAAGCGCATGCAAGGAGCACGGCTTCAACCGCCACGGCAGAAGGTGGAGGTGCCGCTGACGGAAACGGTGGGTTTGCATGGGCCATCGCGCTGACTGACGCCGTTGCCAGCGGTGGCGACACTGCACCCTCCGGTTCACTTGGAAACTGGGGTGGGGGAGCGGATGCTTGGAGTTCGACGGCAACATCCGGTACAGGGTCTGCGACCGCCTACGGCGGCGCGGGCAACAACGGTGGGCATGTCGGGGCAATCGTGTCGTGTGCAGGTGGCGTGGCATTGGCGGTCGGCGGAGATGGTGTTGATCCTTCGAGCACACCGAATGCTACTGCTGGCGGCTATGCGCAGGCGGAGGGCACTGTGTCGGGGGCAATCACCGAGGCGACCTCCGGTAGCGCGGCTGGCCCGGGACTCGGTATGGCAGGCAACGTGGTAGCGATTGGTCCTCCGGGATCAACAGATGTGCCAGTAAACGCTACCGACGATCAGTCAGTCACGACTGGAAGCATTACGTGGCCATAACTCAGGTCAAAGGGAAGTTGGAGGAAGTATCACTTCCTCCAACTTCCCTGTACCATACTAACCTCTACGTAAGCCATGGTGAGGTTTTCATGCGGCCATCGTTGATTTGCCTCACGCTTCTTGTAGCGCAGTTGGCGGGGTCGGGCGCGATTCGCGCACAGGCGCTTGGAGGCCTTTACACCTGCGCCAACGGCAATACGGGCGGCACGTTTGACTACTCTGACTTGGGAGCTTTCTTTAACGACCTCGAGGATTTTGGAGTCAACGCTCCGGTTGTGCTTGAGCTTTTCGATAGTGGCGGGCCCTTTGTGCCCAAGGAGTCCTACCAGCTAGGATTTGACGGGGACTCGTTGAATCCGCTTTTGAGGCCGGTGAACGGAATCAGTGCTGCCAATACCCTCACGATTCGGGCCGCACAGGGGGCGTCTCCGGTGATTCAAGGGCGAGGCGCTGGAAGCGTCATGACGACGTCTCCGAACGCGTTGGGCTGCATGAGTTTCCTCAATGTCGGCCACACGACGGTGGAAGGGCTGGAGTTCACCGGAGGCGACTTCGGCATTCATTGGCTGAGTTACAACCCCCCCGGAGGCATGCACAGTATTCGAGTCGCCAAGTGTCGGTTTCACGGGTTATTGCAAGATGCTGCGATCGGAATTGTCGCCGCCGCGGGGCCGGAGATAAACAACATTACAATTGAAAACAACGCCTTCTGGAACTGTAGTGGTCCGGGTGGAGGGGCAACCACCTGGGGCGTCATTTCTATTTATGACAATGGGACGAACTGTGCAATCCGGAACAATACGATACTTCACATTGATCCTGCGCAACAGGCCTATGACGCGGTACATCATCGTGGCGATCCATTGTTTGAGTTTGCGGGGAATATTATACAGATAAGCAGTGCTTATCCGATTAGCTCTCTCAACAGCAATATCTATCCCACCTCTGTGAACCATAACGTCATCCACACCGGAGGTGTGACAACGGTGTCAAACCTTGCGCCGGACTGGGCTTCCTGGCAGGCGGCTGGGCTTGATCCTAATGGTATGAATGTGGACCCTTTGCTCGTCAGTGTTACTCCCGGCTCTGAAGACCTTCGGCTTCGGCCTGATTCTCCTGCCATTGACCTGATTCCTTCCGGTGGGCCGGCTTTGGATGTGTTTGGCAATCCTCGCCCCTACGGTTCCGGCTTTGATGCCGGGGCTCATGAGCTTCAGAACTTTGGTGCTCGGGCCGGTTTGGCGGCTGCCTCGGCGCTGGTTGGCCCTTCCGGCGGGCCGTTTTCCATTACTCTGGATCACGGCGACGCGCTGGCTGACGTGGCTATTCAACTTTCCGATCCCGAAGCCGAAGACATTACCGTCTCATCCATCACCGCATCCGCCGCCCTTGCCGGCGTCGTTGCGCCCGCCATCCCCGCGCCGGGACAGCCGCTGACACTGGCTTGGACCGGGTTTATTGACGACACCAACCCGCCCGGCACCTACACGTGGACAGTCGAGTTCGCCGACGCGGGCACCGGCTTTGTGATGACTTGCGAAGTCAGTATCACAGTCACCACGCCGCCGCCGGTGGCATTGCACACGCCAAGCCCGTTGCCGCCGGGCCGAGTCGGGCAGCCCTACAGCCTCGCGCTGCAAGCCACGGGCACGGGCACGCTGGTGTTCAGCCTGCTGGCGGGAGACCTGCCGCCCGGCTTGCAACTAAGCACAACGGGCCACATAACAGGCACTCCAACACAGGACGGCCAGCACACATTCACAGTGCAAGCCGCCGACAACTTCACAACCACGCAGCAAGCCTACGAGATCAGAATCAAACCCAAGCCACCAACCAGCACCGACAGCGGCTCATGCAGCGCCGGACACACAAGCCACACGGCATGGCTGATCCTGATAGCGCTGGCGGCATTGGCAGCAAGACGCCGCACAGCCTACGCCCGAGGTGGCAATGGCGTTGATCCTTCCACCACCATGACCGACGCTCACGGTAGCCCCGCACACGTCACCGGAGTCTCGGGCTCGGACGCCCGTGCGAAGGGCGGCGATGCGCCCGGTCCGGGCCAGGGCGACGGGGGCGATGCCGAGGTAGTTGGCTCCAGCGGCGTAGTTGCTTCAGACGCAAACATTCAGGACCAGGGTGGCGATACGGGTTGGGTAAACATCCCCTAGCTGGACGACGAATGGTGGCGGGCGCTTCGGCGCCCGCCACCGCGAGGAGTACTCGGCATGAGCATTCAATCGCTGATACTAACACTAGCGATACTGATCTCCGTGGGGGCGCCTGCCGTGTTCGGACAGGCCCTCAGCGGCACGTACACGTGCGCAAACGGGAACCCCGGCGGCGCATTTGACTACGCTGACATTGGCGACTTCTTTGACGACCTCGAAAACTTTGGATTGAGCGCCCATGTGGTGCTCGAGTTGTATGACGATGGCGGCGACTTCACGTCCAAAGAATCTTACCAGCTAGGTCTCGACGGCAGTGATTTAATGTACCCGATACTTCGTCCGGTTGCTGGAATCAGCGTCGCAAACACACTGACCATTCGAGCCGGGCCAGGGCAGTCCCCGACAATATCAGGTGGTGGCGCGACGGCGGTCTATCCTGCTGGTGGATACCTTGCGGGAGGTATTTTGTCGCGGGGTGCAATGAGTTTTACAGGCATTGGCCATACTACGATTGAAGGACTCGATATTCGCAATGCCCATTTCGGCATTTCATGGTATAGCTACGGGTCATACTCAGTCAGCAACATCCGCGTCATTCGTTGCCGCTTCCATAATTTAACGCAGGGCTCCGCAATCGGAACAGTTGCAAGCGCCGGCGAACCGTTTCACGGGTTAACAATCAGAGGCAATATGTTTTGGAATTGCGATGGTCCAGGCGCCGGGCAGGGGGGGTGGGGAGTTATTAGCGTAAAGGGCGGAGGAGCGCTTTGTGCAATTCGCGACAATACAGTCCTCCTGGTCAAGCCTGTTCCCGGGCCATATTCCGCTGTGTTTTTCGATGGGCAAGAAGTGCTGTCCGATTTCAGCGGCAACATAGTCTATATGAACCACGCATCTACTGTGTCGGCATACAATGCATGGGCACCCCTGCAAGCCGACAACAACATTCTTCATGTTGCGGGCGCTGGCAAACTGTTTAACGGTACCGCAGACTGGGCGTGGTGGCAGGGGCAGGGGCTTGATCCTAATGGATTGAACACTGATCCGTTGCTTGTCAGTGTTGCTCCCGGTTCGGAGGACCTTCGGCTTCGGCCTGACTCTCCTGCCATTGACCTGATTCCTTCCGGCGGGCCGGCTACCGATGTGTTTGGGAATCCTCGCCCCTATGGCTTGGGCTTTGATGCCGGCGCGCATGAGCTTCAGAACTTTGGTGCTCGGGCCGGTTTGGCGGCCGGTTCGGCGCTGGTTGGCCCTTCCGGCGGGCCGTACTCCATCTCTCTGAATCATGGCGACGCGCTGGCCGATGTGGCCATTGAGCTTTCCGATTTTGAGGGCGACGACATCACCGTTTCCGCCATCACGCCATCCGCCGCGCTGGCCGGCGTCGTTGCGCCCGCGATCCCCGCGCCGAGACAGCCGCTGACACTGGCTTGGACCGGGTTTATTGACGACACCAACCCGCCCGGCACCTACACGTGGACAGTCGAGTTCGCCGACGCGGGCACCGGCTTTGTGATGACTTGCGAAGTCAGTATCACAGTCACCACGCCGCCGCCGGTGGCATTGCACACGCCAAGCCCGTTGCCGCCGGGCCGAGTCGGGCAGCCCTACAGCCTCGCGCTGCAAGCCACGGGCACGGGCACGCTGGTGTTCAGCCTGCTGGCGGGAGACCTGCCGCCCGGCTTGCAACTAAGCACAACGGGCCACATAACAGGCACTCCAACACAGGACGGCCAGCACACATTCACAGTGCAAGCCGCCGACAACTTCACAACCACGCAGCAAGCCTACGAGATCAGAATCAAACCCAAGCCACCAACCAGCACCGACAGCGGCTCATGCAGCGCCGGACACACAAGCCACACGGCATGGCTGATCCTGATAGCGCTGGCGACCCTGGCTGTGCGCAGAGCGACGGGCAGCCGCCAAACCGCCGGCCGCAAGCACTGACACCAGCGACGTGGCATTGGCGTCACGCCAATGGAGTGCCGCGTCCGTCCCGGACGCGGTCATCGCCGGGACGGCGATGCAACTCCATCGGCCAGAGGCCGATGCCACTTCGCCAGTTGCCGCGTGGCTTGGGTGGTCACTTGCGGGTGTGTTTGCTATCTGTGTGCTTTGGTGGCTTGGCAGAAACCGGCTATGGCAGACAAACCCATTCGCATCGGCATTGTGACGGTCAGCGATCGCGCCGCGCGTGGCGAGTATGAAGACAAGGGCGGCCCGGCGATTGAATCCGAGATGCTCAAGATTCTCTCCAGCGTCTGGGAGGCGGTCACCGTGGTCATCCCCGACGAGCGCCCCATCATTGAATCCACGCTGATTGACCTGTGCGACAACGAGAAGTGCTGCCTGGTGCTGACCACCGGCGGCACCGGCCCGGCTGTGCGTGACGTGACGCCCGACGCCACTGAGGCGGTGTGCGACAAGCTGATGCCCGGCTTTGGCGAGTTGATGCGCGCCGAGAGTTTGAAGGTGGTGCCGACGGCGATTTTGTCGCGGCAGATCGCCGGCGTGCGGAGTCAAACGCTGATCATCAATCTGCCCGGCAACCCGCCGGCGATCCACGACTGCCTGATGGCGGTGTTTCCGGCGGTGCCCTACTGCATTGACCTGCTGGACGGTCCGTGGCTGGACACCGATCCCGCGTACTGCCAGGCGTTCCGGCCCAAGCACGCTAAGAAGAAAGCGGAATGAAAACGGGCCGCGGAATGCGCGGCCCGTTGACTGTTCCGGCAGGCGCTAGTTGCCGCCGTTGTTGCCGCCATTGCCGCCGCGGCGGTTGCGGCCCGGGGCGCCGCCGCCCATGCCTCTGCGGCCGGCCAGGTCGTCGATGCTGTCTTCGCCGACCAGCTCATTGAACTGCTGCAACTGCCCGCCCAGCAGGTGCGAGCGAATCTGGTCCTTGGATGCCGCCTCGATCGCCGCTGACTCGCCGCGCCAGTCGAACTCCTGCTCGTTCTCGCGCGCTTCAGCCCCGCGGCGCCACAGGTCGCGGCGCTTTTCGTTGTACTGCACCAGGATTGTGTCCACCTGGGCCTGCTGGTCGGTCGTCAACTTCAGCGTGTCCACTAGCCGCGTGAGTACTTGCTTGCGGCGCTCTTCGGTGCGCTCAGCCATGCGTTGCTGCATTGCCTCGCGTTCCCTGGCGCGCTCGCGCTCGCGGATGCGTTCCATGGCTGCCTCAACCTGGACATCGAACGTGGTGGGTTCGGCGATTTCTGCGGGTTTCGGCGTGGCTTCAGTTGAATCTGCGGTTGCTTCGGGTGCGGCTTGCTGCATGGCATCCAGGCGCGACGCCTGCTTGCGCAGCTCGGCCTTGAGCCCTGCCTCAGACTCATTCATGGCCTTGCGAAGGCCCGCAAACTCGTTGTCCAGCCGCCGATTAAGCTGCCGAATGCTTTCGGCCTGCAGCTTGAGGTCGTCCGAGTGATCGACCTCTGGCGCGGCATCGGTGATGCGCGGTGCTTCAGCGGCCGGCTTGGCCAGCGTCGTCGCGACAAACCCGCCCGCACCGCCGGCGCCGATTGCCGCCACGACTACAGCGAGTATCCAGATTGGCTTCATGCTTGTCTCCTCAAGGGTTGGTCTGCCGCTTCTTGCAGCAGACCGCCCGCCGTGTGCGGGAATCTTGCCGGTCATCCCCGGCTTGTGCGCCGCGTCCAATCGACCAGGCTGTCCACGTCATCCCAGTCGCGAAAATTGTCGGTCGGTGCCCAGTGCTCCGGCCCGGCGCCTAGTACGTCACTCCATCCGTTGTCGCCGGTTACGCGCGAGAGGCGATCCTCTGCTTCGCGTGCCAGCAGTGCAAACTCTGCGCCTGTCACGCGCTGGCCTGACGCGTAGCTGCGGCGCACCAGTAACACGGCTTCTTCGCCGTGCGCGGCCAGGATGCGGGTTGCCTGCTCAAGTTGCGCCTCGGTCAGTCCGCGCTCGGCAAGTTCATCCAGGCGCTGGTCCATTGCCCTCTGGTAGCGGCGGGTCACGTGGCTGACGTGCCGGTCCTGCCAGCGGCGGCGCTCGACTGCACGCTGTTGCGCAAGCTCACGCAGCACGTGCTGCTCGATCAACTGCTGTTCCAGCGCGTCGATGCCGCTGCTTAGCTGCTGCAGCTCATGCCGAAGGCCGCTGTAATTCAGCCCGGGCACGGTGCCTTGCTCCAGTTTATCCAGCGTCCCGTGCAATTCGGCCAAGCCGGCTGCAAGGTCTTGTGAGTCGCCGGCGGCGGGTGACCCCACACCTTTGCCCGACAGCAATGCCGTCAGGGCTCCCACACCCGCCGCCAGCAGACAAACAGCCGCCGCGCGCAGAATCCACGAGGCGGCCCCCACACCTTGAACATCTGCCGATCCACGCGCCGCAACCGCAGCCAGCACGCCGTGATGCGACGGGGCTGTCGGTTTGGCTTGTCTGATCAGATCGTCTATCGGGTCCGGCATTGTTGCTTTCCTGCTTGATTCTTTTCCGTAGGGCTGTTCAGCGTGTTGTCTGCTCAGCCCTCATTCAGTTCTTCCCACAGCTCACGAAACCTGGCGCGGGCGCGAAACAGCCGGGATTTCACTGTGCCCTCGGGCACGCCCAGCGCCTCAGCGATTTCTTTGAGGCTCATGTCCTCCCACAGCTCCAGCATCAGCGGTGCCGCGAACTTCTGGGGCAGCCGCCGCAGGGCCGTCTGCACCAACTCCGATTGCTCGCGCTCAGCCGCCGGGTCGTCCTCGCCCGGGGGGGGCACCAGGCGTGGACGACGCGCGTTTCTGCCCAGCCAGCGGTGAGCCTCGTTTCGAGCAATCCGGCAGGCCCAGGCATAAAACCCCGACCTGCCTTCAAACCTTTTCACACCCCGCGCAATCCGCCACCAGGTTTCCTGCGCAATGTCGTCGGCGGCTGCGTGGTCATTATTCACGACCAGCAGGATCTGGCGGTAGATCGCGGCGTGGTAGCGCTGAAGCAACGCCTCAAAGGCGCCGGGCAGGCCAAGCCGCGCACCGTCCAGCGTTCGGTTCGCCGCGTCTGTGTCTGATCCATCATCGCGGGCGCCGCCCGATGCGTTAACCGCCATGCCGCCAATCCAGACAAGAGACCTGTACGCTACGTGAAAGGTTCCCGGCTTGGACGAAAATTCCAACCGGCCCGCCCTGGGCAACACTATGCGGTCCGAGATAAGTCTCCTTACCTGATTTTGCCCTGCGGCTGGGGCGTGCACTTCAAGGCCTAACCGCCAAAGCCTTCTCCTTATTGGCGCTTTGGCGTTCTGGCGGTAAGGCAGTTGTCGTTCGCAACGCCACGCTCGGCTCAGGAGAAGAGCAACCACGAAACTGCCCTGGCAGGCGGTGCTGCACGAGCAGGGCGCGTGGTCCACTAGTGTCAGGGCCCGTGTCGTGCGCCGGCGCGATGGGACGAACATCTCTTTTGGAGTGCGCTGTTACGATTTCGGGGCATTCTGGAACCGAAACGTGTTCCCAAACGGTGCCAAAGGACAGGCTGGCAGGTCGGTCAATGGGTTACCGAGTCGCCCGAAGCGCGTAACGGCAGCGAAACAAGACGCGGAAAGTCCTTTGTGCATTGCACTTAGGACTGTTACCATGAATCAGCCCTGCTGCGGCATGCGTTGAGGCGGGGATTGGCACAGTGCCTGCACTTGTTCCAGCAGTTTTCCAAGGGACTCTTCAGAAACCTCAGGAGCAGACCATGAAAATCTTCCTTTCTGCCTTGGCGGTTTTCGGAATGGTGATGTTCTCGGCCACGCTGTCGGCGCAATCGACCCCGGCACCGAAGGCTGACATCTCCACCCCGGATTCCAGCCAGCCCAAGACGCACGACCGCTCAACCGGCGGCATCTTGCTGCGAGTTCCGGCACCGGCGGCAGCGCCGGACACCCCGCCGGAGCCCAGCCCACCGCCCCCGGCGACCCACCCGACCCCGCCAAGCGAGGGTGAAGACATCCCGCCAAGTGAGACCCCGCCCGATGGCCCGCCGGCTGAAGAGCCGCCGACGTTCTACGGCGAGCCAGTTTCCGGCAAGTTTGCCTTCGTGCTTGACGCCAGCGGCAGCATGATGGGCAGCAAGATGGCGGTTCTGCGCCAGGAGACCACCAACGTGATCGCGGCGCTGACGGATGCCGACGAGCTTGACTGTGTGGCCTTTGGTTCACAGTTCAACCCGCAGCAGCACTACAGCGTCTTCCTTTGGGAAGCACTGCTGCCGGCAACTGAGGGCAACCGCAGCGCAGCCACCAACTGGGTCAATGGCCCGACCATGAACCCGGGCGGCGGCACGCCGACCTATGCCTGCCTCAAGCGGGCATGCCAGGTGTACCCCGGCGACCTGACCAAGATGTTCCTGGTGACCGATGGCTACCCCAACACCACCGGCGGCACCAGCCAGATCCTCGCGGACTTCCCCCAGTGGTGGAGCAAGTTCGAAGAGACTGAACTGGTCTGCATCTGCATCGGTGGCGGTGGCGCGAGCTTCATGCAGGCTCTCGCGGCGCTGGCCAACGGCACCTACGTCGCAGCATAAGTACCAGAGCGAACCGACAGCGCCTGTCGGAAAGCTTGGAGGACGGGGGAGCCGAAAGGCTCCCCCGAGGCATTTCCGCCACGCGTTCTGGAAAACCACTCTCGCCGTGCCACAATAGCCCCATGCCCCCCGCACCCGACAACATCAGCTTCCCACGCCGCCGATTCGTCGCCGGCGGACTGGCTGCGGGCGTGGCTGCGCTTGCCGCGTGTGGCCGCGACAACACCTCACCAGCCCTGCCAGCCAATAATGCTCCTGGGCAGCCCCGGGCCCGCGCCTTCCAGCGCGGCAAGCTGGGCAGCGTGATCGGCGGCGCGGCACGGCCCGACGACAGCGGCAGCATGCAGCACTACATCGGTGTCGTGGACCTGGACGAATCCCGGGTTCGCGTGGTAAGCGATGTCGGATTTCTGGGCCATGGCTTTGCGCCCAACCCGGTCAAGCCGCGCACCTTTGTCGTCAGCCAGAAGCACGGCCCCGGCTGCTGCGAGCTTGACCTGGCGGTGGGGCGCGTCACCCGGCGCATCACCACCGTGCCGGGCCGCGAATTCTACGGCCACGGCGCGTTTTCGCCGGACGGCAAGACCTTCTACGCCGCCGAAGCCATCACCGGCGACTACAGCAAGGCCGGCGTGCTGGCTGTGCGTGACGGCGAAAGCTTTGAGCTGAAACCCGAGCAGTTTCCGACCCACGGCGTCGCGCCGCATGACTGCATTCTCGTGGACGACGGCGAAACGCTGGTGGTGACCAACGGCGGCGGCCCGCTTGAGCGCGACGACCAGCTACCCAGCGTCGCCTACGTCAACGTGCGCAGCGGAGAGGCGCGCAAAGTGCTGCGATTCAAGGATCGCAGCATCAACGCCGGGCACATCGCCATCACCAGCCGCGGCGAGCTGGTATGCGTGTCGGCGCCGCGCGAAGGCATCCCTGAGTTGCGCGATGGCGCGCCCAACCCGGCCTGGATCGGTGCCATCAGCTTCTATGACCCCGCACGCGACGAGGTAGTGACGCCGCAGGACCCCATTAGGCGCAAAATGCGCGGCGAGACGCTGAGCGTTGCCATCCATGAGCCCAGCATGATTGTTGCCGCGACCAACCCCAAGGGCCACATTGTGACCTTCTGGGATTTTCACTCCGGCAAGCTGGTGCATCACATCGAAGGCACATTCAAGGACCCGCGCGGCATCAGCCTGACACAGGATGGCAACTACTTTGCCCTGACCTACGACCAGCACACTCACCTGATTCTGCTGGACGCCCAGACCTTCAAGCCGGTCGAGGAATCCAAGGTCGAAACCAGCTACATCTCAGGCAGCCACAACATCAGCTACAACCTCTAAGCGGCAGAACATAAGTCCCGACCTGTTCGTTGCCGTACAGGATTACAACTGCTGTGCCGCCAAAACGCCAAAGCGCCAAAGATGCTAGAGGCCTTGGCGGGTTGGCGGTTCTGCCCCGCAATGCGCGCTTACGCAGGCAAGTGAAATCAAGAAAATGAACCCCTCTTGGACCGCTTAGCCGCGCCCACCGTGGCCTGCTGCGTGCGAACGGCACAAGTCAGCTACGGATGGACACAGAGGAACACGGATCAGCACTACGATCTTCGCTGCAAAGAACTGGGCTGCGTACTACCCCTCGCGTGACGTGATGGAAGCAGGCATTGCTGGTCCATGCGGCACGCCGCAGGGCCCGTCTGTGTCCATCAGCGTGAATCCGTGGCTTTCCGGTCGCACCGCATTGAATCGCTACCCGTTTGAATCATCGCTTCTCCGCCCCCAGCATTGAGCTATTTGGGCTTTGCGGACTGTGCAATCAGGCCTGCCAAAGCGGCGCTCAGTTTGCCGCTGGTAACCCCCCGTGGTACAAACACCCCATGGCGAAAAACCAACCCAAGCCCGCCGATGAAGGTGCCATTCTGCGTGAGATTGCCACGCGCAAGATTGAGGCGGAGCGGGTCAAGGTCCAGTCGCTGACTGACGAAAACGCCAAGCTGCGCACCATGGCCGCTGACCTGCAGAAGAAGATCAGCGTTGCAAACGCGCGCGTCGCCGAGCTGGAAAAGCGCTCGCGCCTGAGCCTGAACGACGCGCAGAAGCAGCACCAGCACGAGCTGCGAACCGAGCGCGACAACCTGCAAGCCGAGCTGAAAGACCTCAAGGAACGCCACCAGATCGAGATCCAGAAAGAGCGCGACCGCTGGGAAAAGCGGCTTGCCGACATGGAACTGCGCCACGGCAAAGACGTCGAGCGCATGCAGCAAAAGGGCGAGCGCGAGATCGAAAAGCTGTCCGGCACCGCTGAGACCATCGAGCAGCAACTGGCCGACATGCAGGCGATGCTGGAGCAGGAAAAGAAGGCCCGCCAGGACGCCGAGCAGCGCCTGCGCGGCCTTGACCAGACCGCCAAACGCATCGGCGTGCGCACCGGCCAGGTTACCGGCTACGAAGTCGAAACGCCCGAAGAGCTGCTTCACGTGCTGGGCGAAGTGGACGCCGATTTGCCGCTGAAGGTGCTGCGCAATGCCATACGCCAGTTGCGCGGCGCGGCATCCAGTGTCGAGCGCGCGTTTTCGCGCGCCGTCAAGACGGACGACGCCCGCGCCGAGTTGCAGCAAGCCGGCGAAGAGTTCAACGACGCCCGTGTCATGCCCGACACCGAAGAGCTGCCACCCGCGGCCGCCATGCTGGTCGAGGAGGCGTTCAACATCGTCAGCGAAGAAGTGGCTGAGCGCATGAAGGGGCGCCATTACTCTGCCCTGATCGGCGCCATGGCCAACGAGCTTGTGCGCGTTCTGCGCAACCAGCGCGAGCGGCTGGGGCAGTTGCAACGCCTGGTCGAGATCGCAGAGGGCACCGACCTGGCAACCAGCGCGCGCCTCTTCCTCAAGGGCGCGACAAGCCACCAGCAGGAAATCGCCGCGGCGCGCCTGCTGCACGAAGAGCTGAAGCAGGTGCAGGCCGAGGCGCGCGAGCACAAGGGCAAGGTCAAGAAACTGTACGCCGTGGCGGAAACCGGCATGGCCGGCGAATGGGCGCTGAACGCGCTGCAGGCCATCGCGTCGCTGCAGCAGCTGCCGCCGCCGGATCGCGCCGCGATCAAGCGCCCGCTGTACAACCGCGTGGTCGAAAGCGCCAAGCTGGTACAGGAGCGCATCGACGCCGCCATCAACCTGGGCGCTGAGGCCGAAGCCGGCCTGCGCGAAGCCGACGAAGCCTTCTCGGGCATGGAAGGCCTGGTCGCCAACCTGCAGGAGCTTGTCGTCTCGGCCCGCCGCCAGATCATGAGCAAGGTCGAGGGCGAGCAGGATGTGCGCCTGAAAGTTCAAGCCGCGCGACAAAGCGTCGCCGACCTGGGCAAGCGCGGCCACCGCGCGGTGCACATCTTTGACGAGGCCATGAAGTCGGTCGAGATGCTGTTGAACCAGTGGCGCGCCACCTACCAGGCGTTTTCGGGCCTGTCGCGCGATGTGGATCGCATCGAGGCCAGCATCGACGGCGCCATGCTCGACATCAACCAGCCGCTGGAGAGCGAAAGCGGCAAACGCCTGTTTCAGATCATTCACGACCTGTCAGAGCATCTGCCGGAGTTGCGCAGCCTGGCGATTCTGCGGCAACGCCTGTTCTTTCACCTGGAAAACCCGCGGCAGCGACTGTGGGAGCTCAAGCAGGTGCGCGAAACCGCGGGCCGCGTGCTGCGCGCTGTCGGCGAGCCCGACCCGCGCGATCACACCCGCAACTACCAGCTCAATATGGCGCGCCTCTACGACGCCTGGGCGTACCTTGAGGAAGTGCGCGGCGGCTCACACAGCCAGCTTGCCGTGGCCGCCGAGCAGCTTGAGCCTGTGCTGGCCGAGGTATTCGTGTGGCTGAGCAGCAGCAATGTGGCCAAGCTGACGGACGGCGAGCAGGCCGAGCTGTTCCAGACCGCGGCCTACACGCGCAAGCTCAAGCGCCACGTGCTGGGCCTGCACGACCTGTCGCGCGGCAGCGGCAGCAGCAGCCAGGTGCTGACCGCCCAGTTCGAGCAAAGCCTTGAGACCATGGAGTTCCCGCCCGACTGGCAACACGTGCTGGACCGCCTGAAAGGCAAGGGCGGCCCCAGAGACGTCGCGGAGCCACAAGCCGGCGCCCGCTGATTACTTCTGCGGCGGCTTGAGCTTGTGCTTCTCAACCAGTTCGGTGAGCCTTTCTGCAAACACCGTGGCGGAGACTTTCCACAGGCACGATCCCTGGAAATCCATGCTCCGCGCCTGTTGGTCAAACAGCGTCGCCCACGTTGCGTACTGCCGGCCCGAGTTTGAGTTCGGGTAGAACGCGTAGCTCAGGTTGATCGCAGGCGTCTTGAGTTTGCCGCCGCCGAGAAAGTCATAGTGCGACACCAGCATCAGCGGGTGCGGGTTGTGGGTGCGCCGAAAGTTCAGCATCTCGCTGGGCGTAGTGTTGAACGGACTGTTGTCTGCGCCCCGGGCGCGGGTCTGCATCCAGTGCCGGACCTGGCCCTCGGCCGCCTGTAGTCTATCCAGCGCTGTCACTTCCTGCTGGTCGTCGTGCATGGCCCTGAGCACTTCCGCGGCGAAGGGGTCTTTCTCCCGGCTACGCCATTGGGCCTCGAGGGCCTCAAAATGCGGCCACGCTTCCAGCGCCGCGAACACGATCGGCGACGCCTTGCGGCGGCTTAGCTCAAAACCCAGTGGCCCGTTGACGCCGTGCGCGATCAGCCCCACTTTCTCGAGGCCCAGGGCCGTGAGCAGGCCGTTGAGCTGGTCCGCCATATGCAAGACTTGCCGCGCGCCTTGGTATTTCGCGGGAAAGCGGTTGTTCCGGGCGGCCTCAAGGTCCTGGCCCCAGCTTTGGTAATCCACAAGATAGCACCGAAAGTGCAGGTCAAGCTCCACCAGCCACGGCAACCAGGCTTCTTGGGTGGTGTCCGGGTCCTGCAATATGACCAGCGGCAGATCGACCAGGCGCGGGCTTTCCACGTCGATGGTGGTCACGTCCCAACTGCCGCCGTTGACTTCGTACGTGCGCTTGCGGCGCATCAGCGCGTTGGGCGTGGCGTACCTGCTTCGCAGTGCCTTTTCCACCTTGTCGCGCTCCTTGCGTTCGACGTATCCGCCCTGGCACAGCGATGCCAGCGCCAGGTGCATGCTGCGGATGACCTGGTCGGTGTGTTTGACTTTCTCTTTGACGTCGAGGTGGATCTTCTCTGCAGCCTCCAGCAGTAGCTGCGCGCGCCTGCGGTTCTCATCGCGGGTCTCAAGGTCGTCCAGGCTGCCACGCACGTGCCCCATCTCGAACAGCAGCTTGGCCGCCAGCGCCGAGTTGCCCTTCTCATCGGCGTACAGCCACTCCTTCAACCCCCGTTGCCACTTGGCTTCATCCACCCAGTTCGGGTTGCGGTACAGTCCGCGCAGAAGCTGCTCGCGCACCGCCTGGGCTGTTTCTTTATCGAAGAGTGATTGCTCCAGCGACGACAGAAAGCGTCGGTCCGTTTCGGCGGCTACCCATTCCGTTGCAGCCGCGCGACAGCTCAAGCCCGGGCCCGCCAGCGCGGTCAGCAGATGCGGAAGCGTTTCCGCATTGCCGTGCGGAAGTTCCCGCGTCGCCTGCAGGCGGTCAACTTCGTTGAAGTCGGCGTTGTCCCACACCTGCTCGAAACGCGAAAGGAAGTACGCATCCGTTGATCGCGCCCGCCTGTCGGCCACGTGGGACGGAGGCCAATCTGCAATCCACAGCACGGGCGTGGTCTCGTTTGCGATGGCTGGATCCTCGCGTTCTCGCGCCGTCTCGTCCGTGGCGGGCGTATCCGGTTGTGGGCCGTTCGCGCGCTGAGGAGCCCCGTCGTTTGCGGCGTTGTCTTCGGCTGGACTGTTCGCGCCCGGCGTTGGCGGCCTGCGCCGTGGGCTGCCCGCGTCGTCTTCTCCCGGAATGCCGTCGGCTGTGCCGCGCCTGCCGCGTCTTTCGTCTCCGCGCGTGCTGCCCTGACGTGCGGCGCCTTTCTCTGTGCGCGGCCAGGGCGTGTGCGTGTAGTGGTCCTCAATCTCGCCAACTTCCACGTGCGGCGGGTTGATCGTTGGACGATCCTGCAGCAGCCACAATGCAAGCGCCGCCGCCGACAGCACAACCGCCGCGCTTGCCGCAAGCAGCTTGACGTTGACTACACCGGCGCCAGCCGCCGCGACTGCCGCGTATTGCTGCACGGCGGCAAACCAGGTCACGCGCGCCGCAGCCATCCCGCCACCGGGCATCGCAATCGGCATCAGCGACAGGCAGCGCCCCAGCTCACCCTCGTCGCGCTTGAGGCGCTCACGCAGCGCATCCATGCCGCGTCGCACCCGCGCCTTCAGTGTGTTCAACGGGATGCGCAGCGACCGCGCTGCCTCGGCATGCGTCAATCCGCCAATGTGGGTCAGCAGCAGCGCCTCGCGCTGGTCGTCAGGCAGACGGCGCAGGGCGCGCTGGATCAGGATGTGCAGGTCGGTCCGGTCAAGCTCGGGTTCGGTCATGGCGACAGCCTCGGTCAGCGGAAAGTGGCGGCGGCGAGCGCGTTTGCGGCGCGCGTTTCGTGCCTCGCGCGTGATGATCCCCGCCAGCCACGGCCAGGCGTCGTCGGGTGGAAACCTGGCTGCCTTGCGCCAGGCGATGATGAAGGACTGTTGCAGCACGTCGTCGGCATCCGACGCGTTGCCCATCAGGCTCACAGCCAGCCGCCAGGCTTGCTCGCCGTGGGCATATACGCACCGTTCAACGACGTGCAGCGAATCCATGGTCCCCTCCATAGGCAACCGTCGCCAGGTCGCCCCGTGGGTGCATGATTCTCGCAAATTTTGAGCCAGCCGGGCCCGCCAACTCCGGAAATCCAGCGCCCCGCCGCAAGCCGCCGCTGAGGCGCAGGTCGCCCGCGGCGGCTACAGGCTTTTCTTGTTGAGGTAGAAGTCGATCTGCTCGTACTCCTTGTGGCTTTTTCGCTCCTCTACCTCTTTGACTGACTTGGGCGGCGGCACGATTACCTTGTCGCCTGGCTTCCAGTTCACCGGTGCCGCTACGCTGTGCTTGTCGGTCATCTGCAGCGCGTCCACAAGCCGCACCACCTCATCGATGTTGCGTCCGACGTTCAGCGGGTAGTAGATGATCGCGCGCACCGTCTGCTTGGGGTCGATCACGAACACCGCGCGCACCGTGGCGGTCTGGCTTTCGTTGGGGTGCAGCAGCCCGTAGCTTTGCGCGACCTTCATGTCGAGATCGGCGATGATCGGGTAGTTGATGTCGGCATCCAGGATCTGCTTCAGGTTCTCGCGCCAAGCCAGGTGGCTGTGAATGCTGTCGATCGAAAGGCCGATCAGCTTCGCGTTGCGCTGCTCGAACTCTTTGCTGCGGCGCGCGAACTCGGTCAGTTCGGTGCTGCAAACGGGCGTGAAGTCGGCGGGGTGGCTGAACAGCACAACCCACTTGTCGCCCTTCCAGTCACTGAACTTAAGCGGGCCCTCGGTGGTGACAGCGTCGAAGTCAGGGGCCTTGTCGCCGATGCGGGGGATGCCTTTGTACGCAGTGTCGGTCATGGCAGTCTCCTGAGAATGAAAACGCCCGGGCCAACCAGCCCGGGCGCGTTGATGATCAACGGATACTAGTTCGCCGCGGGCACGATGTTGAGCTTCTTGCGCGTCTTGCCCGAGAAGGTCATCACGCCATCGACCAGCGCGAACAGTGTGAAGTCACGGCCCATGCCGACGTTCTTGCCGGGGTGGATGCGCGTGCCGACCTGCCGCACCAGGATGTTGCCGGCGCGAACAGTCTCACCGCCTGCGCGCTTGAGGCCGCGGTACTTCGGGTTGCTGTCGCGACCGTTCTTGGTTGAGCCGCCGCCTTTTTTGTGTGCCATGACAAACTCCAGGTTCTGGGTTTCGGGTGTTGGGTTCTGGGTCACCGGGGTTGGGCAGGAACCACTGCCCAAAAAACCTGGCACCTACAACCTAAAGCCGCCCTGCTACGCCTTGATTCCGGTTACCTTTACCAGTGTGTGCCTTTGGCGGTGGCCGCGCTTTCTCTTGCTGTTGGCTTTGCGGCGGCGGTAGGTGAAGGCGATCAGCTTCTCGTCCTTCACTTCGGCGATCACTTCTGCTTCGACTGATGCACCTGCCACATTCGGCGCGCCTACCGTGACCTTGTCGCCGTCGGCAACCAGCAGCACGTTGTCGAGCTTCAGCTTGCTGCCGGGCTCCTGGCCAAGCCGGTCAAGCTTGAACTCGGTGCCCTTTTCCACGCGGTACTGGCGCCCGCCGTCTGCAATGATCGCGTACATGCTTTGTCCTTCTGCACCGTGGAAGCCGGGGGGCCGAATACGGCCACTCAACCCGGGCATCCAAACCGGGGCAGAAACAGTACAGCCCGCCGCCGGAAGTTCAAGCGGGTGGATTCACCCGCACGCCCGGGTGCACCCTTTCTTTTTTGGCGGGGTTCATGCTGAATGGGCGTATTCAACTGTAGTCCATCCATTACGTCTAACCGGCGAAGGAGTAAGCGATGCAACTCAAGTCGTTGTCCGTGCTCGTGCTGGCCCTGGCTGTGTCGGCTGTGGCTCATGCTCAAGAGGCAGAGGGCCCAAAGGGCATTTCAGGCCGGCTTGAAGCCGCGCAGTCCACCGACGTGAAAGCCGAAATGCAGGCCTACGGTGGCGAGCTTAAGCTCAAGTGGATTGCCGCGCCGGGCACGCAGATTGAAGAAGGCGCAAAAGTGGCTGAGCTTGAGGCGCCGGAGCTGCAGGACGCCATCGCCAAGTCACGCCTGTCGGTTGAAGCCGCCACCAACGGGCTGCAGTCGGCACAGGACGCACTCAAGCACTTTGAAGCATCCTTTCCCGAGCAGTTGAAGGCCGCGCAGCGCCGCCACGAGCGCGCCGTCGAAGAACACAAGCACTGGCAGGAAGTCGGCCGCGCCCGCGCCATCCGCAACCGCGAGCTGGGCCTGCAGATGCAGAAAGACCGCATCGAAGACCAGGAAGAAGAGCTGCGGCAGCTTGAGGCCCTGTACAAGGGCAACGACCTGGCCAAGGAGAGCCAGGACATCGTTCTCAACCGCAGCAAGCGCCGCCTCGCCCAGGACCAGGAGCGCTACGAAAACTCACTCGAAGACCACAAGCGCTACCTTGAAGTTGACCTGCCACGCACCGACGAAGACCGCGAAGCCGGCGTGCTGAACACCAAGCTCGAGCTCGATCGGCTGACCGCCCAGGAAGCCACCACCCGCGCAGACCTGACCAACAAGCTCTCTCGTGCCGAGTGGGCGCTCAAAGACGCGCAGGAGCAGCTCGGCAAGCTCGAGAAAGACGCCGCGTCGCTTGAGGTCAAGGCGCCGCATGCGGGCATCGTGGCGGCTGGCAGCGACGGCGTAAGCCCGCCGCTGAAGGTCGGCGACAAACTGGGCAAGGGCGCCACGCTGCTGACAGTGGTCGATGCCTCCATGCTGCACCTGACCGTGGCGCTGCCGCTGGCTGACCGCGCAACTTACAAGTCAGGCACCGGCGTCACCGTGACCTGCGCAGATCTGAGCGCGACTTCCTCAGGAACAGTGCAGCTTGTTGGCATGCTGGTCAAGGACGGCAAAGTCAGCGCGAAGATCCAGGTGGACAACGCAGGCGCAGGCTTGCTGCCCGGCGCCCGCGCCGAAATCAAGCCGGCTGAGTAGCTGCAACCAGACAACGGAGGCTGTCGTGCGCAAAACATGGATGCTTTCCGCCGCAACCCTGCTGCTGGCGGCCTGTGGCGGTGCAGCCAATAACACGGCTTCGCCCGTGCCGGCGCCGAAGGCAAACGCCGCGCCGCAGACACACACCGTGCAGCCCGATGAGCCTGTGGTGGCCCCACCGCCCCCGCCGTCGCGCTGGAAGCACCAGCAGGCGCTGGACAAGGCGGTGCGCTGGGTGCTCGACAACCAGAAACCCGACCACGACACGCCTGAATACAAGCGCAAGGGCGGCGATTGGGGCTATATGTCCAAGCGCCCGCGCGACATCTACCTGGGCAGCATCAACAGCCTGCACGTCTGGGGCAACACCAGCACCGCCCTGTGCCTGATGGGCCTGCTTGAAGTTGAGCCCACCGAAGAGGTCAACACCGCCCTGCGGCGCGGCTTTGAGTACCTGATTGACGCGCCCGACACGCCGCGCGCAAGCCAGGACACGTTCTACAACGTCTGGTCGCACACCTACATGGTTCAGGCGCTCACGCGCGCCGCCAAGGATGAACGCT
>CAZZBH010000055.1:0-24016 GCA_964652605.1 uncultured Planctomycetaceae bacterium | reverse complement strand
TGGGAGGAATGGTGTAGCCGACCTTGATGTGGCTGTCCCAGCGTACGCCCGGCCCGCCGGGGATCATCAGGTCGGTGATCTTGCCCGGGCTGGGGCGGAAGCCGTTGTCCGGGTCTTCCGCGTTGATGCGCACTTCGATGGCGTGGCCTCGTACTTCAACGTCGTCCTGCGTAAAGGGCAGCTTCTCGCCCGCGGCGGCCATGATCTGCGCGCGGATCAAATCCGTGCGCGTGACCAGCTCGCTCACCGGGTGTTCCACCTGGATGCGGGTGTTCACTTCCATGAAGTAGAAGTTGCCGCTCTTGTCCAGCAGGAACTCGGCTGTACCGGCGGTGACGTAGTTGGCGGCCTTGCACAGGCGGATGGCGGTTTCGCCCATCTTCTGGCGCAACTCGGGCGTCATGATCGGGCTGGGCGCTTCTTCGACCAGTTTCTGGTGCCGGCGTTGCAGGCTGCAATCGCGCTCGCCGCAATAGACGTAATTGCCGTGGCTGTCGGCAATGATCTGGATTTCGACGTGGCTCGGGCGCTCAAGGTACTTCTCGATATAGACGCCGTCGTCTTTGAATGCTGTAGCCGCCTCTGACTTGGCCTGCAGAAAGCCGTTGACCAGCGCAATCTCGTTGTGGGCTACGCGCATGCCGCGACCGCCGCCGCCCGCCGCCGCCTTCACGATCACCGGATAGCCGATGTCGTTGGCAATTTCGATGGCTTCTTTCTCGTCGGGCACAAGATCCTTGGTGCCCGGCAGCAGCGGCACCTTGGCCTGGATGGCAAGCTCGCGCGCGCTGGCCTTGTTGCCCAACAGCCGGATCGCCTCAGCCGATGGCCCGATAAACGTGATGCCGCTGCTGGCGCATACCTCGGCAAAGTGGGCGTTCTCGCTCAAAAACCCGTAGCCGGGGTGTATGGCATCCACGTCGGCAACTTCAGCGGCGGCCATGATGCGGCTGATGTCCAGGTAGCTCTTGGTGCTTGGCGGGGGCCCGATGCAGTACGTTTCATCGGCGAACTCAAGCCACGGGCCGTGGCGATCAGCCTCGCTGTACACGCATACGGTCTTGATGCCCATCTCGCGACAGGCGCGGATGATGCGCAGCGCAATTTCGCCGCGGTTGGCAATCAGGATCTTGCTGAACATGAATGCGTTCCATGTTCGGTGTTCGGTGGAGGCTGCTCGGTGCCGACAACCCCGAACTCGCAACCCCGAACGCCGGACCTAATTCGGTTTCACCAGGAACATCGGCTGGCCGTACTCGACGGTCTGGCCATTGTCCACGAGAATGCTGACGATCGTGCCCTCGACCTCGGCCTTGATCTCGTTGAAGACCTTCATCGCCTCAACGATGCACACGGCCGAATCAGGCGAAACCTGATCGCCCTCTTCAACATATGCAGGAGCCTCGGGACTTGAGGACCGGTAGAAAGTGCCCACCATCGGGCTTTTGATTTCTATGGTTCCTGGGGGCGGGCCCGCCGCCGGTGCGGGCTGACCGGCTGCGACAGGGGCCGGTGCCGCAGCTGCGGCCATCGGCGCGGCAATCATGCGTGGACCGCCGTCGTACTTCTTCTTCAGGCGGATCTTCTTGCTGTCTTCGACGAGCTCCAGCTCAAGAAGCTCGTTCTCGTTCATCAGCTCGATCAGCCGATGGATTTCCTTGAAGTCCATGAATGTCTCCGGCATCTCTTCAGGGCGCGGCGCACACGGTCCGCCCTGAAGCGCAACCGACAACTGGCGGGAAACTAGCGATCCGTCCGTATTAGGACAAGTACCCACTAACCCGCCGTGACGGTTTCAACACTTCACGGTATGCTGGCACCCCGGAGGTATGACGTGAAGCTGAGATGGATAGTCGCGGGCACCCTGTGCGCCGCCCTGATGACAGGCAATGCTACGGCGCAGGATCCTGACGAAATCACACCCCCAGGCGGCGAGAAGACCGCGCAAGGCCTGGAGTTCAAGGTACCGTTCGAGCGCGGCGAAGGCAGCCTGGTGCTGTCTCGCCAGAACGGCCTGCTGCGCGCTGACGTGGAAGTGCGCATCCCCTACTACGGCGGCAATGCAGGCCAGGACCGCGGCAGCAGCGTCACGTTGACACTGAGCGTCGATGGCATTCACGGCCGGCACCTGACCTACTACCCGTCGCCGCTGTGGATTCCGCGCGATGGCAGCGTCGCCGCCTTTCGTACTGAGGCAATGTACGACCCCGAACAGGGCGTTCGCCGCATGGGCGAGCGGCCTGTGTTCGCCGGCCAAGCCGACATCTCGCAGTGGGATCGTTTCACCGCCACGCTGTACGTTGACATGAAGGCGCTGATCATGCCCGGCAACACGCCCGGCTCAAGCTCGGATGAATGGCGAGCAATGGTTGCTCTTGGAAGCTCCGCGGGAAACACCACTTTTCCGTCGGGCGTCGATCCGCAGAACCCCGGCAAGAACGCCCGCCGGATGCTGGCGTTCAACCTGTCAGAACTGCCACAGCGCGAAGACCAGGCGACCAACCCGAAGGAAAGGCTTGAACAGCAGGAAAAGGCCATGCACGAAAGCATGCGCACCATCTCGGCGCACCTGACTGCAGGCGACTGGAAGCAGACCTTCGAAGCCACGCTGCGCGCCTGCACCGACTTTCCGGCGCAGTTGTGGCCCGCGAACCTGGCGTACCTGATCTCGCGGCAGGCGGGCGGCCAGGGCGCAGAAGGCGTGCACGCGGACTTTCTGCCGCTGTTGAAGCGCTACGTTGAGATCAGCCCCGGCCAGTCCGCGGCGCACATGGAATACCTGGACGCGCTGATCGCTGCAGGCAAAGAACAACAGGCGTTCGACCACTTCAAGACGATTGAGGAATCTCCGCTGTGCACGGGCCGCAAAGCCACACTCGGCTTCATGCAGATGGAATGGAGCGAGCGCATCCTGTCCCTGGGATATGCTGACCGCGTGAGGCAGGCCCTGGATAAACTGGCGGAAGACGAAGAACTGCTGAAAGACGCGTCGTTTCGCGTGAACCTGAAACTCGCACAGGCGAGTCTGGCCCAGCGTGAAGGCGACTCAAGCCGGGCTGCCGGCCTCTACAAGGACCTTCTGACCGCGGACAGGAGCTTTCTGACACCGCAGCAGTTGCAGAGAATCCAGCAGTTGCAGCAGTTTCAGTTGCAGGCAGTGGAGCAGTGGGAGGAAGAGCTGAAGCTGCGCGAAAAGGACGCGGAAAAGAAGAACCCCCGCTGGATCATCGACACCGAGCACGGCCGCATTGTCGTTGAATTGTTCCAGGACGACGCGCCCAACACGGTGGCTTCGCTGGTCAGCCTCGCGCAGAAGAAGTTTTATGACGGGTTGAACTTCCACCGCGTCGAGCCCAACTTTGTCGCCCAGGGCGGGTGCCCCAAGGGCGACGGCACCGGCAGCCCCGGCTATCGCACCAAGTTCGAGCGCAACTCGCGCAAGCATTTCCGCGGCACAGTGGCGATGGCGCGGTCGCAGGACCTCGATTCGCAGGGAAGCCAGTTTTACATCTGCGTGGCCAACAGCCCCAATGTCATCAACCTGAGTGAGATGAACTACCTTGTGGTAGGCCGGGTCATCGAAGGCATGGATGTCGTTGACAAGATCCGGCGCGGCGCGCGCATCAAGACTATACGCGCCGAAAACCTGCGCGAAGGCGAGTACAAGCCGCAGACACTGCCTGAGACGTCACCCGATCCGAATAGGGATTAAGCACGAAAGGACACTCGCATGAAACCCACACTGCTGCTGGCGTTGTGCTGCGTCGTGCTGGCCGCGTGCGGTAACAACGACGAGCAACTCGCTCGCATCCAGGGCGAGCTCGCGGCACAGGCGGCACGCGTTGAGGAAAGTGAGCGGCGCCAGCTTCTAGACCGCAAGCAACTGCTGGATGAGCTGGCCGCGCTGAGGCGTCAACTTGAACAGTCCCAGCCTGCCGGGCAGCCGCAGCGCGCGCAAGCCAGCGAAACCGATCAGCTTGCGAAATGCCTCACCGCAATCGACCAGAAGCTTGACGCGATACTGGAACAAGCCGTGGCCGCCGCCCGCGAAGAAGCCGCCCGGGTTGCCGCGCCCGCCATCGACAACGACGCCGTTGCCGAAATGGCGGCAACCAAGCTGGCAGCCGACCAAGCCGCCAACGCCCCCACCAAGAATCTTGAGCAGGCATTTGAGCGGCTGACTGCCGGCGACGCAGACAAGCAACGCGTTCGCGCCGCGATCATCGACGCCAAGCGGCGGATCCTGGAAACGCTGGAGATGCCCACCGCCGACGGTCGCGTGCTAGCCGTTGAGCTGGTTGACGCCATTATCGCGCAGCATTCCGGCACCGGCACGCAGGCAGAGCTCCAGCGGCTGTTCGGCACGCTGGCAACCACCAAACTGCCAGGCGACGCCAGCGGCCGTACGTATCTCGAGGTCATCAACGATATCAAGCACGCCAACCGCGAAGCCATCGGCACGATTCTAAGCGAAGAAGACCGGCGCAAGCTGAAACGCGCCCACGAAGACTGGACTGATTTCGAAGTAGGCGAAGACGACCCCTGGGCGGCACTGTACCTGCAGCGACTTGAGTCTTCTGGCGGCTAAGCCGTCGGGCTTAGACCCTGCGCAACCATGCGCCGGTCAAGCCGCATGACGATCACCGTGGCGATCACCAACAGGCCCGAGGCGATGCCGAACACGGGCATCAGCGTGCCCTCAAACAGGCGCATGACAACGTAACCCAGCGGGAAACCGATCAGCGCCCGCATGCCCACCATCGCAGCGTGCGTGCTGGTGTAGGCCAGCGCCTTGCCGGGGGATGCGAAAGCCAGCGCGCCGAGGTTCCAGACAAAGTGCACGCCGCTCATTGCAAGCCCGAAGATTACAAATGCCGCATAGGCGAACGTGATGTCGCCGGTCCAGGCTGTCGCCGCCAGCGCCGCCGGGAACAGTGCCAGCAGCGCGAACGCGGCGGCGGTCACGCGCGTCACGCGACGGCCAGCCGAAAGGTAGGCAACCACAGGCGCCATGATCATCAGCGTCATCTGCAACGTGACGACCGTGGCCTGCGAAAACTGGGCGTAGTCTGCCTCAAGATAGTTGGCAAACAGCACCGGGATCGCCGGCATCAGCATCATGAACGCAATCCCATAGATGAAGAAGCCCAATTCATAGGTGCGAAAGTGCCGGTCATCTCGCAGCAGCAACCACGCCCGCGCGTAGGATTCACGGATGCGCCGGAACACGCCCGGCGGTATCGCCACCCGCGTCGTCTGGGCATAGCGCATCCTGATGTAGAAAAAGCCCACCAACGCCAGCGCACCCGCCAGCGCAGCGATCGGGTAAAGCACGACGTGGTTGCCGTAGTTGCCGACAACCGGCTCAGCGTCCAGCAGCAGGCCCGCCAGAAACGCGCCCACCATCACCATCGCCATGCTAAGGCTGCTGTTCCAGGCAAAGCGCCGCCCGCGCGAAGCCGGCACATAGTTCGCGCCCCAAAGCTGGTTCAGCGCCGGCGGGATGCCCGCGCAGATCACCGCCGAAAACGCCACCAGCGCCACAAACGCGACCGCCTGCCAGATGCCGGTCAAGAAGATCACGATCAGCGGCACCAGCACAAACACCAGCCGCCCGAACCCAGCAGCAAACAGAAAGTAGCGCCGCTTGCCGCGCACGGCTGGGCCGGAGTCGTAGGCGGTGGCAAACAGCATCGCGACCGAGGGCAGCATGGTGACCAGCGTGGCGATCTCGCGCTCGTAGCCCGCCTCGCGCGCGCCCATGGCCGTGATGGCCACGTACGCGTTGAGAGAAAGCAGGCCCTGCGTGAACCCCTCGCCCGCGCTGGCGGAGGCGGCCTGGCGGAACGTGCGCTGCTCAATGCCCTTCGAAAGCAGGAAGCGGCCACTGCGCTGCACGCGCTGCGACCGTGAGGATAAGGAAGGTTCCGCCGCGGCGGTGGTCATGGCTGGACATTCAACATCAACCCCCGGCAACAGCAAACGCCACCGGACCAGCGAATAACGAATGGAATGGCGAAAGTGTTTCCGGTGATTCCAAGCGGATGTAGATGCGCTAGGCCGACGAAAAGTCCGAGAAGAAGTCTTGGTCAACCTCGAAACTCTGAATTGGTTTCAGGCCCAGTTCAAGTTCCTCAAGCATCTCGACAAGTCGCGGTCCATCAACGAGCTCTATTGGCGGCACCCCGTCCCGAACCGCCTCTTTCCGTGCTTCACTTGTAAAGGTGCCTGTGGTGATGATGATTCCCTTGTCAGCGCGACCTGACATTGCGCCGCGGAAGTCCCTGACCTGTGATGGAGATACGCTGCCTTTGTAGCGCTTGCACTGGAACAGAACCTTGAAGCTGACCAGAGGATTGACCTGAAGAATCCCAATGCCGTCAATTCCTCCATCACCGCTACGTCCCGTCACCGCAACTTCTTGAAAACCAGCCTCTCGCAACACTCTTTGGCAAAACCGCTCAAACCCCTCAGGGGGCAGGCTCCCCAGCGTCAATAGAACCTCATCCTGGTAGGACTCCGACGTTGCCGAGTCGCTCTCATCCTCTTCTGGAGTCTCGGCTGTGCCTGCCTTGGGACGCGCGGCGCTCTGTCGCGACAGGCGTTTGTGAGTGTCCTTGAACAGCTGCAGGGCTTCGTCGTGCGACATAGTGCGGACCGATCGGCCCTTGTCACTCAACGACCAAACGCCGTGCCGTGATGAGTCGATGTAGCCGGCCTTTGAGAGGTAGAAGCGGGCCCATGCGACATGATTGCCGTATCGGGAGCTGCCGCTGTCCAGCACTTCGGAGAGCACGCCTTCGGGAACTTGCTCGTTCTCGGCGACCTTCTCAGCGACTTCGCGTGGTCGCGCAGATCCGCCAAGATCATGCAAGGCAGTTAGGACCGGGCCAAAGTACCGGACGAATCTTGGCCCTCTGCCCTTCGCGACCCTGCCCATGTCGCTCCTTTACGGGAACTACTACTGATTCACGCGTTCGACGAACTCGCCGGTTCGGGTATCGACCCTTACGTTGTCACCGAGGTTGATGTGGTTGGGCACCTTGATTTCGAGGCCCGTCTCCAGCGTCGCCGGCTTGGTTACGTTCTGCACGGTGTCGCCGCGCACGCCGGGCTCGGTGTAGGTGATGTTCAGGACAACGTTGGGCGGCAACTCAAGGCTCACAACCTTGCCCTCGTAAAAGAGGATGTTGCACTCGTCGTTTTCCTTGAGGTAGTTGACCGCGTCGCCGACGATGTCTTCGGGTAGTTCCGGTTGCTCGTAGGTCTCCATGTCCATGAAGACGTACTTGTCGCCGGACTTGTAGAGGTACTGCATCTTGCGGTTGTCGAGGAACACGTCCTCGAACTTGTCTTCGGGACTGATGCGTTTCTGACTGCCGTTGCCGGTAATGATGTCCTTGTACTTGATCTGAACGATGCCGCGCCAGTTGCCCGGCGTGATGTGTTGGAAGTCGGTGATGCGCACCAGCTTGTTGTCAATCTTGATGATCTTGCCCTTGCGCAGGTCAGTAGCCTTGAGCACGAATATTCTCCAGCAGACGCGATACGAAGCCGCCAGAAATAGCGGGTTGAGGGCAGATTGTCAACGAGGGGTAGGGCCTGCAAGCGCGCTAGAACCCAATCGACCAGTTCAAGCCGATGCTGAATAAGTCGCCGGTGGATGGGTTCTTTGAGCGGCGAATAAACGGAACGCGCACCGCCGCATGCACACCCAATCCCGGCGCAACCTGAAGCGCCAGCGACGGCGTGATGAACCAGAAGTGGCTGCCGGTGTCCGCGTGCGGGTCGCCGTCGATTCGGTCCTTGGCCAGGTGCAGTGTGCTCAGCGCCAGGCCGGGTGTCAGCATGTCGAAGAACGTATAGCTGAACCCGGCAGCGGTGCTGACGGTGACAGCAGGCATGAACCCGTAGCGGTTTTCGTGCAACGGCACCAGGGCATCGGCGCGAGCGAAAACTGTCCAGCCGTGCGCACTGCCGGTAAAGCTGATGCCGGTGACCAGGCCAAGCGTGCCAGTGCCGAGTTGCAGCAGGGTGGCTGGGCCTTGCGTGAGATCAAGGTCGGCTTCGGGACGGCCTGTTGGCAGACTGAACCCGCCTCGAAATGCAAGTCCGCCCAGGCTGAACACCCCGTGCGCGACTGTCGATTCACCCGCCCCGCGCCAGGGGTGCCAGTCGCTGATCAGCAGCATGTCACCCAGCCCGAACAGCGTGCGGTTCGCCAGCCCGGCTGCCCGATTGCGAATGTGAAAGACCGGCACAACCAGGCCGAAGTCCACAAGCCGATGCGGTCGAAGTCCGCCGCGCAGCACAGCCTGGTGCGAAATCGTGCGATACCTGCCCGGAAACTCTTCGTCGCCGCTGAGTAACGCCGACGAACTCTGGTAGGAGTACGTGAGGCTGCCCCACGTAATGCGTGAGCCAGAAGTTGTGCCACTGTCGCCGACCGGCAGATCCGCACTGCGGTCGCAACCTCACTGGCCCCACAGGGGCGGTGTCAGGAGAAGCAACAGGATGCACGCGCGAAGCATGTTTCCTCAACAGGGGCAGCCGCTCCCAAAATCCACACAATCTCGATCTTTGCGTCAACCGCCCAAGGCGGTACAAACCCGGCAGCGACGGAGGCTACTATGACTGAGACACGCATCGAGAAAGATTCAATGGGCGAGATGAAAGTGCCCAAGGACGCTCTTTACGGCGCCAGCACGGCCCGGGCGGTGCAGAACTTTCCCGTCAGTGGCATCAACGGCGGCACTTTGCCCGAGCTGGTGCGCGCCTTCGCCTATCAGAAGAAGGCCAGCGCTCTTGCTAACGCCGATTGCGGCGCCATTGACCGCAAGATGGCATCCGCCATCGCCAAAGCCGCCGACGAGATTCTTGAAGGCAAGCACATGGAGCACTTCGTTGTGGACGTGTTCCAAGCCGGTGCCGGAACCAGCATGCACATGAACATGAACGAGGTGCTTGCCAACCGCGGCATGCAGATCGATCCGTAGGTAAAGATCAACCCCAACGACCACGTGAACTACGGCCAGAGCACCAACGACACCGTGCCGACCAACCTGCACCTCTCGGCGCTGCTTGCGCTGCCGCGGTTGGACGCGGGGCTGAAGGCCGTGCAGGACGCGTGCGAGCGGAAGGGCCGCGAGTGGGCGCGCGTCATCAAGTCCGGGCGCACGCATTTGCAGGATGCCGTGCCGATCACGCTCGGCCAGGAGTTCATGAGCTGGCGCAATTGTGTCCGGCATGTGCGCGCCAACCTGCAACGCGCAGCCGACGACCTGCTTGAGCTGGCGCTCGGCGGCAGCGCGATCGGCAGCGGATTGAACACCGCGGAAGGCTATCGCGCCAAGGCGTTCGAGTACCTGCGCCAGTTTACGGGTCTGCAAGTGCGCGAGCCGGAGGACCCGTTTGAAGCGGTCAACAGCCGCTGGGCGTTCCACAACTTCAGCGGCGCGCTGCGCGTGGCCGCCGTCGAGCTTACGCGCATCACCAACGACATTCGGCTGCTTAGTTGCGGCCCGACGACCGGCTTGGACGAGTTCCGCCTGAAGGCGATTCAACCGGGCAGCAGCATCATGCCGGGCAAGATCAACCCGAGTAATCCCGAGTGCATGAACCAGTTGCTCTATCAGGTATTGGGCAACGACCACACCGTCTACCTGTGCGCGATGGCGGGGCAGCTTGACCTGAACGTGATGATGCCGGTGATGGCTGCGACTACGCTGTGGAGCATGAACTGGCTTGCCAACTTTCTGCCGGTGTTCGCCGAGGACAGCATCGCCGGCTGCACCGTGAACGAGGAGCGCTGCAACCAGTACTTCGAGAACAGCCAGGCGCTGGTAACGGTGCTGAACCCGATCATCGGCTACCAAGCCGCCGCCAAGATCGCCAAGGAAACAGTAACCACAGGCAAGACGCCCAAGGAGCTGATCCGCGAGCACAAGATCCTCACCCCCGAGCAGGAGAAGCAGTACTACCACATAGACTATTTAACAAAGCGCTACCCGCAGGCGGGGTTTGAGGACAAAGGAACTGCTCCGCGGCCTTCGTAGGCGGACTCGCGAATCTTCTCCCTCTCCGCTTCGCGGAACTCTGGCCGCATGCCACGCCCACCAACGCGGGCGTCCGGCAACTTGAATGGCTTCGTCTCGCCGCCCTCAAGCCGCTGCAATTCATGCCGCAACCCGGCTTCAACCATCGAGCGCAAGGTAACGCCCAACCGCGCGGCCAGTTTCTTGGCGCGCTTGAACAAAGGCGACGAGATGTCGACCGTGGTCTTCATACAGTTTCCCGTACTATTAAACATGGGCACCCATACTACGAGTCAGGAGGAGGCGTTCGCGGCGCTGGGCTCACGGCGCATAGCGCCATGCCGGCCGCTCGGCTCCTTGCGTCACTGCACACCAGCATGGCGAACGACCGCCCGGCGGGTACAATTGGGCGATGCGGACGGGCGAAACAAAGAACAGTCGCAAGTTTGCTGTGGTCAGCCTTGACGGCGTTGATGGCGACATTGAGTCTATGCCCGAGGCCCCGTTTGGGGCTTTGGTGGTTGCGCCTGACCGTGAGATTGCCTGGAAGGACTTTGGCAAGCTGGCTTCGCGGTTGATCGAGAGCGGTTGCGCTTGGGCTACGCTGCACGCGGGCAAGCTTACGCACAAGCTGCATGACATCTTCGACAAAGCCATCGTGGACTACCAACTCAAGCAGGACGCCGACGCCGACATGATGACAAGCGGCGAAAACGAGGACTCCCTCGAAGAGGCCGTCCGCGACGCCGTCTGGCAAGGCAAACCCACCTACGGCGACGGCTTCAGCGAGCTGCTGATCCTCGTCGTCGGCGAAGACAAGGACAAACTGGCTGAGAAAGCCGAGGCCCTCGCCAAATCGGTAACCGACGAGTAGGCTGCGCGCGCCATGCTTGCCATCAGCTTCAGCCTTTCGGATGTGTCCCTGGAAGTCGTCGTTGGCGGAGTGTTGATCGCGCTGGCGCGCGTTTTCGACGTAAGCATCGGCGTGCTTCGCTTTGCCGCAATCAGCACGGGGCGCCGTAAAGCGGCATGGGCATTCGCGTTCATGGAATCGCTGATCTGGCTTGTGGTTGTCGCCAGCATTGTCAGCAGCGACATGAACGTGATCCACGCGGTCTTCTATGCGCTCGGGTTTGCGTTTGGCACGTTTGTGGGGATGTTGCTTGAGGACGTGTTCGGCAGCGGCGAGCAGGTCGTGCGCATATTCACGCACGAGGGCGACGCCATGGCGCAGCACTTTCGCGACCTCCGCTACCGCGTTACGCAATTCGAGGGCAAGGGCCTCAGCGGGCCGATCCAACTTCTGTTCATTCATGTCAACCGCAAGAAGGCATCCAGGGTGCCCGTGCGCGCACGCGAGGTTGACCCGGAGTGCTTCATCGTCGTGGACGACGTGCGTAGCAGCAGCATCGGGTTGCACCGCGGAGGACCGCCGGCGGCTGGCGTGCGCAAGTAGCGCCCTCTCGCGCGTGTGGCAGTTGCCCGCTACTCTCCCGCGCCATGGCGATCGAACTTTCTCTTTCTGACATCACACTTGACGTAGTCGGCGGCGGCGTACTGATTGCGCTGGCGCGCGTGTTTGACGTTAGCCTGTCTGTCCTGCGCCAGGCCAGTATCCGGGCGAGCCGCCGCAAGTCGGCTTGGGCGCTGGGCTTTGTTGAAGCGCTGATCTGGGTGTTCGTCGTTTCGGCCGTCGTGCAGAACCTGACCAACCCGGTCTATGCGGTGTTCTATGCGCTCGGCTTTGCGACGGGGACGTTCGTCGGCGTCACGATTGAAGGGTTCCTTGCCCGGGGCGAGCAGGTGGTGCGCATCTTCACGCATCGCGGCGACGAAATGGCTTCGGTGTTCCGCAAGCGCGGTTATCGCGTCACGCAATTTGAGGGAAAGGGCCTGAGCGGCCCGGTGCAGCTGCTGTTCATTCACCTGCTGCGCGCCAAGGCCAACGTGGTGCCGGACATCGCCCGCGGGTGCGACCCCGAGTGCTTCCTGGTTGTGGACGACGTTCGAAGCAGCAGCGCCGGCTTTCATGGCGTCGCGCGCAAGTAGCTAATCCGCGTGCTTCTTGAGGATTCGGCGCCGCTCGCGACGCCTTTTCAGCGCCGGCCACAGCAGTGAATCGAGCGAAAAGCGCCCACCGCCGGTGAACATCAGCACCAGGAACACCAGCGCAAAGACGATCGCCAGCTCTTTGCGGGCGAACGGGTCGTCCGCGTGTACCACGAACGCGGCAATCAACATGGTGAACACGACCGGCGCGGCCGCCGCGCGCGTCAGCAGGCCAAGGCCGACAAGCAACGCGCAGAAAAACTCCGACCCGGCTGTGCCGGCCAGCGAGATGAACTTGCCCAGACCGATCGGGTCCGCAAACTCGCCCCACTGGCCGCTGAAGAACATCTTCACCTTGCCCCAGCCGTGGGACATCATCAGGCCAGCCGCGCCTATGCGCAGGAGCAGCACGCCGATCGCGCGCAGTGTTCGCTCAGTCATTTCGTTCATTGAGTTCTCCCGGGGCAAAAACAACCCGAATGTTGTGCGCATTCCGGCCGGGGTAAACAATCTGCGGGGCTGCTACTCCGACGGCTGCTCGTCGGCTTGCTGGGCCTGTGGCGGGCCGATCACGATTTCGCCGTCGTCGCGCTGCTCGATGCTGATCTCGTGCTGCTTGACCATTTCCAGCAGCGCGAGAAAGTTTCCGATCAGTTCTTCACGGCTTCGGCGCGGCCCCACCAGCGCCGAGAAGTCAACGCGCCCGAGTTCGCGCAACTGCTCGGCAATGCGCTCGACGTACCAGCGCACGGGCTTGTCGGTCAGGTCGATCAGGTGCGCCCGGGGCGCCGCGATTTCGCCGTACAGGCGGTGGAACACGCGGTAGAGGTCCACGACGCTGATGTCTTCGAGGTAAGTATCGTTGTCGCTGTCCGGAGCGTCAGCCGACAGCGTGCCGCCCGGCCGGCTGTGACGCATCGCCTGGCTGTCGTAGCGCTCGCCCAGCAGCGCCGCCATATCGCGGATGCGCTTGTACTCAAGCAATTGCTTGACCAGCCGCGCGCGCTCAGACTCGGCGGCGCTCTGCTCCATGCTGCGGGCCAGCACGAGGTCGCTCTTGAGCTTTAGCAGTGAAGCCGCCATGGTCAGGAACTCGCCGGCGTACTCAAGGTCGATGGTCTCCATCTTTTCGAGCTCGACGATGTATTGCTCGGCGATCTCGGCGACCGGCAGGTCGTAGATATCCACCTCGGCGCGACGGCACAGGTACAGCAGCAGGTCGAGCGGACCCGTGTAAACCTGCGTCTGGACGCGCACTTCCGCCATACTAACCCCCGAATATCCCCATCAACCAGCGCGTAAAGTCAACTGCGAAGAACTCGAAGAAGGCGCGAATCTGCTCAGCAAGCAGGAACCATGCGATCACAACAAAAATCAGCAGCCCGTAGGGCCGCAGCGACTCAAAGATTTCGCGCCCGCGTTCATTCAGGAAGTAGTACAGCACATTGCCGCCATCAACTCCGGGGATCGGCAGCAGGTTGATCGCGCCAAGCAGAATGTTGATCAGCATCATCCGGTAGGCGATGTGCGCAAGCAGCGCAAGCACAACGGAAGTCTCACCGACCCTGAACTCGAATGGGTGCAGCTCGAGCCCGCCGCCCGTGCTGGCAACCAGGTATATCGCCAGCCCCAGCACCAGCGCACCTGCGATCGCCCCCACCAGGTTGCCAAGCGGGCCAGCCACACCGACCAGCGCGCTATCTGAGGCTGGGTTGCGGAACTTGGACGGGTTCACGGGCACCCACGCCATGCCAATCGGCCACCCCATCGTGAAGACCGTAATCACCGGCAGCAGAACGGTCGCAAACAGATTCGATAAGTTATCCCGGTCGATGTGCCGCATCGGGTTGAGGCTGCGTTTGCCCAGCAGGTAGGCCGTATCATCGCCGCGCCACCACGCCATCCAACCGTGACCGCCCTCGTGCAAGCCGATGGTCAGGAACCAGCACATCAGCCACAGCAGTGCGCTGGTCATGTCCACGTCGGACAAGCTGATGGCTAGCCAGTTCACGTGGGCCATACTCCTGAAAAGACTTCCGTTGCCGGGCCGGTCTTATAGACGCAATTGTCCTTGCGGCTCCAGTTCATGTCGAGATCGCCGCCAAGCAGCTTGATCTTGACCTTGCGCCCAGCCAGGCCGTTCAGGTTTGCTGCCACGCAGACCGCCGAAGCCCCGGTGCCGCAGGCCAGCGTTTCTCCTGCCCCGCGTTCCCACGTGCGCTGTTCCAGCACACGCTCGCTTTGCTTGTACACGAATTCGACGTTGGTGCGGCGCGGGAACAGCTCATGATTCTCGATCAGCGGGCCGATACCGTGCACCAGCTCTTTGGTCGGCGGCTGCGGCAGAAAGATTACGCAGTGCGGGTTGCCCATGCTGACGCAGGTGATGCGAAACTCCTGCCCCGCCACTTTGAGGGGCATGCCGATCACCTGCCCCTCCGGCTCGCCGCGCATGGGAATCTCGCGGCGCGTCAAGCGCGGCTCGCCCATGTTGACGCGGATCTTGTTCGCCTTGTGTGCACCGTTGCTGCTTGTGACCTTGACGTGCAGCACGCCCGCGCCCGTCTCAATGGGAAACTCTTGCTTGCGCTCAAGCTTGCGGTCATACAGGTACTTGGCCACACAGCGAAGGCCGTTGCCGCACATCTCGGATTCGCTGCCGTCGGAGTTGAACATCTGCATGCGATGCTTCACGCCCGGAAGCTTGCTTGACCGGATCAAGATCAGACCGTCCGCGCCGATGCCGAAATGCCGGTCGCTTACCTCGCGCGCAAGCTTGCTCAAGCCGCGCGGCGCAGTTTTGCGGGCATCGACATAGATGTAGTCGTTGCCGATGCCCTCCATCTTTACGAACGGTATGCCCATCTCTGCTTCCAGTCCTTGACTCCAGACCCTTGCACGGCCAACGGCACAACGCGCGCGCTTATTCCGGCCGCCTGATCTCAATGCCGCTGCGTGGCTCGACGTTGCCGGTGAACTCGTAGGCGCCCTCGCAGCGCACGTGCAGTGTGCCGCGGCCGGTTTCGTCAAGGCGGCACCAACCCTCGATCACCCGCCACCAGCGTGCATGACCCTCTGCGTAATGGCGCGTGTCCATCTCCGGCACGGCAAATCGTTTCAGCATTCCCTTGCGCACGTTGCCGTCGCGATCCACTTCAAGGTACAGCGTGTTGATTACCGTAAACCCGCCCTGGGCAGCCTCGTGATAGTTCGATAGCTGAAGGCTGCGGTTGTTGCCCTTGACCCAGTTCGCCTCGAACGAGCGGCCGTCGCGGTCTTCGACCTTCAGTTCCCACCCTTCGCCCCATTCCTCGATACGAAAATAGTGCTCGGCGCTGGCACAGGCCGACAGCAGGAAAAGCAGCAACACGGGCGCAATCAACACTTTCATCGCCAACCCTTGCGAGCGACCGTGCCGGCGCAAACCGGCAATCAGGCGAACTTCTTGAGCGCTATGGTAGCGTTGTGGCCGCCGAAACCGAAGCTGTTGGAGATCGCAACACGAATGGTCGCGGCACGGCCTTCGTGCGGGACGTAGTCGAGATCGCAGTCCACATCCGGATTGGCCAGGTTGCGCGTGGGCGGCGCCATGTCGCGCTGAACCGCCAGCGCGGTACCGACCAGCTCAACCGCGCCGCTGGCGCCAAGCAGGTGGCCGACCATGCTTTTGGTCGAGCTCACCATCATCTTGCGGGCGTGGTCGCCGAAGGCCTTCTTGATCGCCAGCGTCTCACTGCGGTCGTTGTACTCGGTGCTGGTGCCGTGGGCGTTTACGTAGTCAACATCTTCCGGCTTGAGGCCCGAATCCTGCACCGCAAGCTGCATGCTGCGCGTGGCGCCCTCGCCATCTTCGCATGGCGACGTGATATGGAAGGCGTCGTCCGTCATGCCGAAGCCCGACACCTCGGCGTAAATCTTCGCGCCGCGGGCCTTGGCGCGCTCAAGTTCTTCAAACACCAGAATTCCCGCGCCCTCACCCATGACAAACCCGTCACGATCCTTGTCGAAGGGACGGCTGGCGTGTGCCGGGTCATCATTGCGGGTGCTCATGGCGCGGGCGGCACAAAAGCCGGCCATGCCGAGCACCGTGCAGGCGGCTTCAGACCCACCGGCAAGGATGACGTCCGCATCGCCGTACTGGATGGTGCGCAACGCCATGCCCAGCGCGTGATTGGCCGACGTGCAGGCACTGGCAGTGGCAAAGTTGGGGCCCTTGAGGCCAAAGCGAATCGCCACGTTCCCGGCCGGCGCATTGAGCATCATCTTCGGCACGAAGAACGGGTTGACGCGGCGCGGGCCGCGCTCAATCAGCGTCTTGTTGCCGTCGTAGATTTCTTCCAAGCCGCCGATGCCGGAGCCGATGATGACGCCGATGCGTGTGCGGTCTTCCGCCTCAAGGTTCAGCGCCGAGTCTTTCAGCGCCTCGGCGGAGGCGACGATGGCAAAGTGCACCACCGGGTCAGTCTGCCGCGCGTACTTGCGATCGCCCAGCAGCTCAACGGCGTCAAAGCCCTTGACGCGACCAGCGATCGTCGTGGTCAAGCCGGCTTCGCCAAAGTCAGCGTACTGCTCAATGCCGTTTGCGCCCTTGATCAGGGCATCCCAGAACGTGGGGACGTCATTGCCGATTGCGGAAACAACGCCAAGGCCGGTAATGACCACGCGTCGGCGACCGTTGTAGGACATGCGCGATTCCCGTAGGGCTGTAGTCGCAAGACATCCCGGGCACTCAACGCTGCCGCGGGTGCACCCCCGTACCCGGCGGCGTGCCAGGCACTACGAGCCTTTGCTTGCGGCCTTTTCCTCGATGTATTTGACCGCGTCGCCGACAGTCTGGATCTTTTCGGCGTCTTCGTCGGGGATGTTGAGCTCGAATTCGTCTTCGAACTCCATCACCAGCTCAACGGTGTCCAGGCTGTCCGCGCCGAGGTCGTTGACGAAGGACGTCTCCATCGTGACCTTGTCGCGGCTGACACCCATCTGGTCGCACACGATCTGGATCACCGACTCTTCGATTTCTTCCCGTGATGGCACGCTGCTCTTCCTTTCTTCGCGCCCTCGGTGAACCGGGGCCCCTTCGCCAAAACACCAGCCGCGCCCCATGCGGCGCGAAGGCGCGGAAGTTTAGCGACCACTATCCCGCATCGCAAGCTGTCCGCACCGGCTGACATCAGGTGTGTCGGAAAACTACTTAGGCGGCTGTGAAAGCTCTGTCAAGACCCCATGAGCCAGCTTGGGGTGGAAGAAATTCACAAGGCAACCCCCGGCGCCCGGCCTGGCCTCCGGCCAAAGCGCCTCATAGCCTGCCGCCTTCATGCGTGCAGTCTCGGCGGCGATGTCGGCAACCGAGTAGCTCAGGTGATGCATGCCGGGGCCGCGCTTTTCGATGAACTTTGCGATCGGGCTGTCGGGCGACGTCGGCTCAAGCAGTTCAATGTGCAACCCGGGCGGCACGATCAGCTTGAGCACGCGCACTTTCTCGCCGGCGACCTCTTCAATGCCGGGCTCGGCACTGAAACCCAACCCGGCCTGGTAAAAGCCGCGGGCCTCGTCAATGCTGCGTACCGCGACGCCAATGTGATCCAGCTTCATTCGTTAGATTCCCATGCTTTCCTGCAGGACCATTGCCGCGCATGCGCCGCCGAGCAGTTTGTTGATGGCGTTCATTTTTTCGATGACTTCGTCGCGCACGTCGTTGGGCAGCTTGACCCGTGCCTCGTTGTTCAGGAACAGCAGTACGCCGTGATAGCTGACCACGGGCAGCAATAGGCTCGTGACAAACTCACGGACGTTCTTGTACCCGGCGGCTGTGATCTTGGCGCGCAGGTCCTGGATCAGGTTGGCGCCATCGAGCTTCAGGCCTTTGCCGACAACTCTCTCCAGCGCCTCTACATGCTCGTGAAACCGCGGCAGCCAGTCGTTCAGGTGCTGCTTGAGCAGCAGGCCAGCCGCCTGCTTCTGCAGTATGTCCACCGCTGCGCTGGTGCGATCGTGGCGCTGGCCGATGATCAGCGCGCCGATCTGGTTGCACGTCTGCAGCAGCAGTTTGCGCTCTTCGATATCCGCATGCGATACCGTGCGTCGCGTGGTTGGTTGTGCTTCGACTTTGCCGGTGCGGCGGCTGCGTGAAGTGTTCCCGGATGTCATTTCGTGTCCCGTCAGGCGTCTCGATACTCACCGAATACGGCGCGCATGGTATCGCACACTTCGCCGAGTGTCGCCTGCCTTCGCAGCGCCTCCAGAATCGGCGGCATCAGGTTGCTGTCGCCTCGTGCCGCCGCGTCAAGTGCCGCCAGCGCCGCTGCTACCTGGGCGCTGTCGCGGCCCGCCTTGTGCTCTGCCAGACGCTTCAGCTGCCGCTCAGCCGCTTTGGGGTCGATGCCCTGCAGCTGCGGATTGCCCTGGGTGTCGTTTACGTACTTGTTTACGCCTACGACAACCTGATCGCCCTTCTCGACGGCACGCTGGTACTGCAATGCTGCGCGCCCGATTTCACCCTGCATGAACTTCTGCTCGATCGCTCCGACACTGCCACCGCGATCATCGACCTTGTGGATCAGCTCCAGTGCCTTGCTTTCGAGCTCATCCGTCAACTGCTCGACCAGATAGCTGCCCGCGAGCGGATCAGGCGTGTCTGCCACGCCGCTTTCGTGGGCGATGATCTGCTGCGTGCGCAAGGCGATGCCCGCAGACTTTTCGGTGGGCAGCGCCAGTGCCTCATCGAAACTGTTGGTGTGAAGGCTTTGTGTTCCGCCCAGCACGGCGCCCAGCGCCTGCAAGGTTGTGCGCACGATGTTGTTTTCAGGTTGCTGCGCTGTCAGCGTGCTGCCGGCTGTCTGCGTGTGAAAGCGCAACATCAGCGCGCGATCGTCCGTCGCATTGAAGCGCTCACGCATCAGACGCGCCCAGAGCCGCCGCGCCGCGCGGAACTTTGCCACCTCTTCAAGCAGGTTGTTGTGGCCATTGAAGAAAAAGCTCAGGTTGCGGCCAAAGTGATTGACGTCCAGGCCGCGTTTGACCGCCTGCTCGACGTAGCACAGGCCGTTGCTGAGCGTGAACGCGATTTCCTGCGCCGCGGTGCTGCCGGCTTCGCGAATGTGGTAGCCGCTGATGCTGATCGCGTTGAAGCTTGGCACCTCATTGGCGCAGAACTCGATGATGTCGGTAGTAATGCGGAGGCTGTGGCGCGGCGGGTAGATGTAGGTGCCGCGAGCGACGAACTCCTTGAGCAGATCATTCTGGATGGTGCCGCGCAGCTTTGCCCACGGCACGCCCTGGCGCTCAGCCTGGATGAGGTAAAACGCGAGCAGGCAAGCCGCGCTGGAGTTGATTGTCATGCTGGTGCTGACCTTATCCAGCGGGATGCCATCCAGCAGAACATCCATGTCGGCTGTGCTGCAAACCGGGACACCCACCTTGCCGATTTCCCCCGCCGCCATGGCATGGTCGCTGTCGTAGCCGATCTGCGTCGGCAGGTCGAACGCCACCGAAAGCCCCGTAACACCCTGTTGCAGCAGATAGCGGTAGCGGCGATTGCTTTCTTCGGCGTCGGCAAACCCGGCGTACTGGCGCATAGTCCAGAAGCGCCCGCGATACATGCTGGGATAGACACCGCGAGTGAACGGAAACTCGCCGGGGAAGCCGACTTTCGCGACGTATGCGCTTTCACCCTTTGCGCTCAGCGTATCGGCGCCGGGCATGGCCAGCGCCGGCATCTCGCAACCGGACGAGGTTTCAAACCGCTCACGGCGCTCGCTTCCCTTCGCGATAAAGTCTGTGCGGGTGCCTTCCAGCCAGCGGATGTAGTCTTCCTGCAGACTGCTCATGCCTGCTCCGGTGCCGGCCCCAGCTTGATCATTATTGCGCCCTTTTCCAGCACATCGTTTGGCTTGACGAGTACGGCTTGCACGATGCCGTCACGTGTGCTGCGGATGTCATTTTCAAGCTTCATCGCGTGCAGGTTGAGCAGGCTCTGGTTCTTCTTCACCAATTCCCCCACCTGCACGCGGATGGCCACGACCATGCCCGGCATCGGCGCTTTCACTTCTACGTTGCCGCCCGCCTGCCGCCGCCTGGACACCGCCGCAAGCCGGGCGTGCTCAAGCTCGCGCACGGTGGCTGTGTAGATCACGCCGTCCAGGACAATGCTGGTTCCCTCTTTGCCGTGGTGGTAGCCAAAGCGGAGTGGGCTGCCATTGAGCTGCGCGACCTGGATCTTTGAACGCAATGGCGTTTCCACGCTCACCGGGCGAAGCGTGCCGTCATGCTCAACGTGCAGCTTGCCGTCACGCTCGATCATCCGCACGCGGTGTTTTTGCCCGTCAACTTCTACTTCGTACTCCATAGGTCGGCTTACCTCAGACGTGGCAACGAGCTGGAACTCCAGGCATCAAAGTGCATTTCGCCGGCCCGCGACTGCGCCGATCGCACCTTCTGCAGTCTGCGGTACTCCATCAACGCCGCTAGCACAGCCGCATCGGCGGCGCGCTCGCGGCGCGTCAACTCACTCATGTGACGCTCCACCCAGTGAATGTCGAACACGCCGGACCTGACTTCGTCGTGCGCGAGCAACGCAAGATGAAACGGGATCGTGGTTGCCACCCCCACCACCAGAAATTCACGCAGAGCGCGCATGCCAAGCTCGATGGCTGCCGCACGATCACCGGCGTGCACGATCAACTTGCCCAGCAGGCTGTCGTAGAACTGCGTTACGCTGTCGCCCGCGGCATAGCCGGCATCCACCCGCACCCCGGGGCCCTGCGGCGGCTCAAACGCCTCGATGTAGCCCAGGCTTGGCATAAACCCTGCAAACGGGTCTTCACTGTTAATGCGCAGCTCGATGGCGTGACCGGCCTGCTTGATCTGCCCCTGTTTCAGCGTGAGCTTCTCGCCGCTGGCAATGCGCAACTGCCACTCGACCAGATCGACCCCTGTGACCTGTTCGGTGACCGGGTGCTCGACTTGCAGGCGTGTGTTGACCTCGCAGAAGTACCACTTGCCTGCGACGTGATCGAGTAGAAACTCGCAGGTGCCCGCGTTGCTGTACCCCGCGGTCTTGGCGATGCGCACGGCGTCGGCGCAGATCTGCTGCCGCTGTTGCGGCGTCAGGCTGGGGCTTGGCGTTTCTTCCAGCAGTTTCTGGTGGCGGCGCTGCAGGCTGCATTCGCGTTCCCACAGGTGAATGGCGTGGCCGTGCTCATCGGCGAGAATCTGCACCTCAATGTGTTTCGGCGTCTCAAGAAACTTTTCTACGAGCAGGGCGTCGTCGCCGAAGCGGGCCTTGGCCTCGCGCGCGGCCTTGGCCAGCAGCTCGTCCAGCTCTGCCTCGCTGTCGGCTTTGTACTTGCCTTTGCCGACGCCGCCTGCCGCCGGTTTGATCATTACCGGGTACCCGATCTCGGCGACGGCGCTCAGCGTGGCTGTGTCAGCTTTGCCTTCGCACTTGATCCAGGGAGTGACCGGCACGCCGGCTTCTTCGGCAACGTCCTTTGCGTTGCGCTTGTCGCCCAGCCGGTCGATGGCCGCGCTGCCGGGCCCGATAAACTTGATGCCGCTACTTTCGCACAACCGCGCGAACGCCGCGTTCTCTGACAGAAAACCGTAGCCGGGGTGGATCGCCTCAGCACCCTGGCGGCGTGCAAGGTCCACAATCGCGCGCATGTTCAGGTAGCTGTCGGCAGCGGGTGACGGGCCGAGGTAGTGGGCCTCATCAGCTTGCCGCACGAACGGCAGATGCGCGTCGGCATCAGAAAACACAGCCACGGTCTGGACACCGAGCTTGCGGCACGCGCGGATCACGCGCAGTGCGATCTCGCCGCGGTTGGCAATCAGGACTTTCTTGAACATGGGCGGAACTCTATTGACCAACGCAGGAAATGCAAAGGGCGCGCCGAAGCGCGCCCTTTGGTTCGTGCACAAATCTCAGTCGTCTGAGGGCTTCTTCTCCATTTCCTTGTCAAAACGGAACGAAACGCCTCGCAGATACCACAAGCCTCCCTCGCGCATCAGGCTTACGGTCAACCTGTCCCGATAGTTGTTGCGATACTGAAACTCAGCCGTGCCTTCGCCCTCTGTATCGAGGTCAACGCTGCGGTCAGTCCAGTACCATTCGCTTTCCTTCAGGCGCTTCTCCCACTCATCTGCCGAATAGATGCGATAGAAACCCTCCCGCACCGCAAACCGTTGCTCGGCAGATGCAGCCATCCATTTCTCCTGAGTTTCCGTGATGCCGGACTTGTCCTTGGGATCGAGTGCCATGTCCCCTTCGGTGAAGCTGTCCTTCAGGGGCTTCCATTTGTCCCAGCCTTCCTTGAGGCGCCAGTCGCCGCGCAAAAAATGCTGTTCGCCCATCTCAGCCATGTAGGAAGGGTAATAGCCGGCAATGCTGGTGAAGTCTTCGCTTCGAAAATCGTCAAGCACCGCGTCCGCAATCTGCCTTGGATCGGCTGTTCCGCCGCCCCCGCCACAGCCTGCCGCGCTAAGCGCCAGCAACAACGCCGGCGCCAACATGAGCATCCTCTTCATTGCCCCCGCCTTTCTGTATGGAATCAAGTTTTCCGTAAGAGCGAACATTAGCCTGAGGCGTCAGTGCCCGTCGCCCCGAGCGCTCGCAGCATGCTTGGCATCACATCAAATTTCCAGTCCCCACCCTCTTTGCGCCAGAAATAGCGCCGGGGGTCGCCATTGCGCAGCACGGCTGTGGCGCGCTCGCCGTCCAGTTCAATGTTTTCCACATTCTGTTCACTAAACAACCGGGTCTGGTTCTCTACGGCACCCGGCGTCAGTTCGCCATCAATGCGCCAGGCATAATACTCTGCCGGCGTCATGTTCTCCGGATCAGCCGGAAGAGCGGCCAGGTCCTCCTCCAGTTCCTTCCGTCGTTTGTCGGAAATGATTGAGCCCGGCTGTAACGTGGCCTTGTTCATTTTGACGAACGGTCGAACATGCTCAATCAGCTCGCGCGTGTAGAATCGCTGCGCATCCTTGCTGAGCATCTCCCACATGGCCGCCGTGTCGCGCCGCTCACAGGCGCGGCTCCAGGCCTGCATCGCGTCGTACACTGCCTGCTGCTGTGTGTTGAAGCGGCTCTCGTTCTTGACGCAACCGCCCACAGCGAGCAGGGCTAGCACCATCAGGCACAAAGTTGAACTGGTTCTCACGCGCTGCTCCTTGCAGGGGTCGTTTTGCCCCAGCCGCTACGCACTGCCATTCTAGAAAAGTTCCTGCGCCTTACAGCGGAATGTTGCCGTGCTTGCGCGGTGGGTTGGTGTCGCGCTTGTGGCGGACAACTTCCAGCGCGCGGATCAGCTTCTTGCGGGTCTCTCGCGGCTTGATTACGCCGTCGATGTAGCCGCGCGCGGCGGCATCGTAGGGGTTGCTGAACCGCTCACGGTACTCGGCGACCAGGCGCTCACGCAACTCATCCGGCTTGTCGCTCTGGGCAAGGTCGCGCGCGCGCAGGATATTGACCGCGCCTTGCGCCCCCATCACCGCGATCTCGGCAGTGGGCCAGGCGTAGTTGACGTCGCTGCGAATGTGTTTGCTGCTCATCACGCAATAGGCGCCGCCGTAGGCCTTGCGGGTAATCACGCACAGCTTGGGCACGGTCGCTTCGCAATACGCGTACAGCAGCTTCGCGCCGTGCTTGATGATGCCGCCGTGCTCCTGGTTCACGCCCGGAAGAAAACCGGGCACATCCTCGAAGGTTACCAGCGGGATGTTGAACGCGTCGCAGAAGCGCACGAAGCGCGCGCCCTTCAGGCTGGCGTTGATGTCCAGGCAACCCGCCAGCACAGCCGGTTGCTGCGCGACAATCCCGATGCTGTGGCCGCCAAGACGCGCAAACCCGACAATCAGGTTCTGCGCAAAGTGGCGGTGGACCTCGAAAAAGTCGCCGTCGTCCACGACGGTTTCGATCACGTCGTGCATGTCGT
>CAZZBH010000054.1:0-24205 GCA_964652605.1 uncultured Planctomycetaceae bacterium | reverse complement strand
GGGCGGGCTTGGGCCGGCCTACTTCGCGGTTCAAACAGTCCGCTGGACTGTTTGAAGGTTCGAGTCCTGTACGGTCCACCACCTTCCTTCTGCCGGTCGCGCGGTCATGCTGAATCGCGCGACCGCTTCGTTTACGCCCGGCGTCGCCCGCCTGCGGGCGGGCTTGGGCCGGCCTACTTCGCGGTTCAAGTCCTGATCGGTCCACCACCTGCTTATGCGGCGGACGAGAGTGCCACCGGCTGGCACAGTTCCTTGACTGCCGCGTGGGTGCTCAGAAACACTTGTCCCGGGTGCAGGCGCTTTGTGAACGCGACGCGCTCAAAGCGGTCCATCACCGGGCCCTTGACCTCAGCAAGATGCAGTGTGATCCCGGCGCCGCGCAATTCCTCTACCAGCGACTCAAGCGTTGCCAGGGCGCTGGCGTCAACGTAGTTGACCGCGCTCAGCACCAGCACGACGTGCCGGATGCCGCTGTTGTCTGCAATGATTTTCAGCAAGCGCCCCTGCACGCCGCGGGTGTTTACAAAAAACAGGTTCTCGTCGATGCGCACCAGCAGCGTTCCCGCGTACGTCTCAACTGCGTGCCGCTTCACGTTGCGGAAGTGCTCAGTCGCGGCCACGCGGCCGACAACCGCCATGTGCGGCTTGCTGACCCGCGCCAGATGAGCCAGCAGCGAGGCCGCGACGCCGGCTGCAATGCCGATCTCGATGCCAAACCCGAGCACGGTGAGAATCGTCAGGCCCATCAGCGCGCCATCGCCCTTGCTGTATCGCCAAAGGTGCAGGAGCTCACGGAAATTCACAAGGCTTGAGACCGCCACAATCACCGTCGCGCCAAGAACGACCTGAGGCAACCCGGCGAACAGCGGCGCGGCAAACAGCGCAATCACCGCGATCAACCCCGCCGTCACCAGGCTTGCCAAGCCGGTGTTGGCACCGGCATCGTAGTTGACGACCGACCGGGAAAACCCGCCCGTTACCGGAAACCCACCGGTAAGACCACTGGCGACGTTGGCTGCGCCAAGGGCCAGAAGCTCCTGGTTGGGATCGATCGCCTGCTTGCGGCGCGCCCCGAGAGAGCGACCGACGCTCACGCTCTCAACGTATCCCGCCAGCACGATCAACAGCGCAGCCGGAGCAAGCGAGCCGATCACCGGCAGGTCGAGCGAGGGCAGCGTGATCCCCGGCAACCCGGTTGCAAAGCTACCCACAACCGCCACGCCAAAGTTCGCGTCCAGGCCGAATGCCGCCACCGCGCCGATGCCGGCCAGCACAAGCAAGGCAGGGCCGGTGCGTGAGATCAGCAGAGAGATGCCATCCGAGAGCCCCGCGCGCCGAAGCAGCTTGCGCAATGGGCTGCGAGTCAGGACAAGCAGCCCGATAGCGGCGATACCGAATGCCAAGGTGGTCCAATTTGTGTCGGGCAACGCCTGCGCCAGGCTGACCGCGGTTTCGTAGGGCAGGTGGCCGGCCGACGTGCTGACTCCAAAGATGTGCTTGAGCTGGCTTAGAATGATCAGGACGCTTGAGCCTGTGATGAACCCTGCCACAACGGGGTGCGAGAGCAGGTTGGCAACAAACCCCGCGCGAAACGCGCCCAGGGCAAGCTGGATCACCCCAGTCATGAACGCCAGCAGCAGCGCCAGGCCGATGTACTCGGCTGAAAACGGCTCCGCAAACGGGGCCAGCGCTGCGGCTGTGAGCAGGCTGATCACCGCGACCGGGCCGACACTGAGCACACGGCTGCTGCCCAGCAGGCCGTACACAAACAGCGGAAGGATGCTGGCGTACAAGCCGTACTGCGGCGGCAAGCCGGCCAGCATGGCGTATGCAAGGCTTTGCGGGATCAGCATGACCGCGACAATCGCACCCGCCGTCAAGTCACCCGCCAGGTTCTCCTTCCTGTAGTGGAAGAGCCAGTCGGTGAATGGCAGCAGGCGGTCGAGCAGCGGCGTGTTCATTGGCTTGGCCTATGCAATGGCTTTCAGGTCTGTGCCCAGCTTGCGGGCAATGGAGCCGCACATCAGGTCGCATAGCTGAAATACGCTGTCGTCGGCGATGGAATAGACAGTGAACAGCCCCTCTTTGCGCCGCCGGACATATCCGGCGTCGGCAAGCTGCCCAAGGTGCTTGCTGACATTGGCCTGGCTGAAGCCTGTGGCGTCCACAAGCTCGTTGACGTTCATCTCGCGCTGCATGAGGGCATTGAGCAGGCTCAGCCTGGCGGGCTCGCCCAGCAGTTTGAAGCGTGCCGCGACCAGCACAAGCGCGGTGGCGGACAGCGGTTTGAATTCCTTCCTGCGCGGCATCATGTTCTCCTTCTTGCTTATATAACTACATTGGAATATAGTCCATTCCCGGGATGTTTACATGTCGGCACGGTAACAAAGGAGAAACCAAATGACCGCTACCGCCATCAAACCGTTCATCAGGCAAGTCACCAGGCAGGGCGAGGGCTGCCTCGGCTACATCATCGCCGACCGCCAATCGCGCAAAGCCGTGATCATCGACCCGCGCCACGACCAGGTCGATGAGTGCGTCGGCCTTTTGAAGAAGGAAGGCCTGCAGCTTGAACTCGTCATCGACACCCACACGCATGCCGACCACCTGTCCGGCGCCGCCGAGCTTAAGCGCCGCACCGGCGCAAAGTACGGCATGATCCGCGGCACGCTGGTCAAGCCGGCTGATCGCGCATTGGACGACGGCGAAACGCTGCGCCTCGGCGACACCGAGCTGCGCGTGATCGCCAGCCCCGGCCATACGCCGGACAGCCTGACGATCTACGTGGACGGCAACCTGTTCACCGGCGACACCATGCTGATCGGCGGCTCAGGCCGCACTGACTTCATGGGCGGCGATGCCGGCGAGCTGTTTGACAGCTTCCAGAAGTTCGCCGACCTGCCGGATGACGTCATCGTCTGGCCGGGGCACGACTACAAGGGCCGCTCGCACAGCACACTGGGCAAAGAGCGCGCACACAACCTGATCTTTACCGCAGGCGGCCGCGACGCGGTGATCGAAAAGCTGTCGGTGCGCGGCCCGCTTCCGCAGGGCATGGCTGAAATCCTGACGTTCAACCGCAACGGCACGGATTCGGCGGTTCACATCGACTGCGCTACGGTGCACGGGATACTCAAGGACGACGCGCACGCACTGCAGCTCGTGGACGTGCGAAGCGCGCTGGAGTTCAGCGCGGACAGCATCGAAGGCTCATGGAACATCCCGCTGGAGGAGCTCGAAGACCGCGTACACGAGCTCGCCGACGCCAAGGCACAGATCGTACTCACGTGCGCCACCGGCAACCGGGCATTGATGGCTGGCCAGATCCTGCAGCGCCGCCGGTTTTCCAACTTCCGGGTGATGGACGGCGGCGTAACCGGCTGGATCAAGTCAGGCCTGCCGTACAAGAAGGGCCGTCGCGTGGTCAGCGTCATGCGCCAGGTGCAGCTTGGTGCGGGTTTGCTGGTACTGCTGGGCGTTGTGCTGGGCACATTCGTGAATCCATGGCTTTACGGCATCAGCGCGTTCGTCGGCGCGGGCCTTACCGTGGCAGGCACTACCGGCTTCTGCGGCATGGGCCTGGTGCTGATGCGCATGCCCTGGAACAAGGTCGCGCCCACACCGGGCGGCGGCACGACCGGCGGATGCAGTGTCGGTGGCGGGGCCTCCGGCGGTTGCAGTGTAGGGGGGTAATCTGCTCCTCACGCAAGCCCCGCGGTTCGCCACTTCAGGCGGATCGCGGGGACTTCGCTTGAACCCTTGCCAGGCGGTTGATCGCGCGCGTGTTGAGGACCTGCACCTCTGATGCACCACTCGCGGCCGCCAGCAGCGCGCGGCCGACTTCTGTAGTGGTTGTGGCAGCACCGCAAACGCGCAGCAACGGATACAGAGGAAGGAAAAGGACGTACAGCGCCCTGTACAGCGCGCCGCGTGGCTTGCAGCCGCGCCTTGGCAGGATGAACGCCGGGCGAAACAAGATGGTCTGCTTGAACTCCATCGCCTTGACTGCGTTCTCAGCCCTGCCCTTGACGCGCGCCCACATGGTGCGGCTTTGCTCGGTGCCGTCGGTTCCGGCGCCGGAGACAAAGCAGAATCGCATCGCCGGGTTGCGCTCGCGCATGACTTTCGCGGCTGCGACCGTGAAGTCGTGTGTCACGCGCGTATAGGTCGCCTCGTCCACACCTGCCGAGGAAATGCCTACGCACCACAGGCAAGCGTCGAGGCCCGAGAGTGCTTCGGCGATCGGTTGAAAGTCCAGAAAGTCGTCGTGAACCACCTGACGCAGTTTGGCGTGCTCGACATCGACCTTGCGCCTGCCGACGCTGATAACTTCCTGCACGTCGCTGCTGTCCAACGCCTCCAGCAGCGCGCCGCGCCCGACCAAGCCTGTTGCACCGAAGATCGCAATTCTCATTGGCGTACCAGCCATGCCAGCCGCCTCCACCCGCATGCGTAGTGAACAAGCACCGCGATACCAAAACAGACGCCGAATGTCGGCCCCCAGACCAGGGCGAAGCCTGCCCCACCCGCGCCCAGCACCGACAGCTCGATCAGCAGCCGCAAGATCCCGGGGACGCGCACCGGCGCCGCGCCTGAGCGGCTGGGGTCCCCGGGCACGTTGAACAAGCCCCAGGCAACTACGCCGGTCAACGGAAGGACGATCACCAGCGCGTATCGCGGCCAGGTGTCCGCCAGGTGCCAGCCGGCGGCCCCGATGGCGAACAGGGCCGCCAGCTCAAGCGCAAATCGAAGCACCAGATTCCATACCGCCATGCGCGGCGCATCCATGCTGCCGCCTCTCGTGACTACGCTTCGGTTGCGCCGGCCGGCTCAACGCGCACCACCACTTTGCCGACGCTGTGCCCGGCCTCGATGAGTCGCATTGCTTCGGGCACCTGCTCAAGCGGGAACGTGCGGCCGACGACAGGCTTCAACCTGCCGGCCTCAGCCAGCCGCTTTAGCTCAATGAGGTCCTTGCCCTTTGGCAAAGACAGATAGCGCTTCAACTTGTGGCGCACGAACGGTGACAGCAGCAGGGGCTTGATCATCCGCACCAGCAACTTGAACCCGCTGGCCCCCGTGCCGCTGTTCAGCACCAGTGTTCCCCCGGGCGTGAGCGCGCGCCGGATGTCCTTGAGCGGGTGATTCTCCACGTTGTCGAGGATCACGTCGTAGCGCTCGTTGCCCCTGGTGAAATCGTCCCTGGTGTAGTCGATCACGCGGTCGGCGCCCAACGAGCGCACCATCTCGACATTGCGGGTACTGCAAACGCCCGTGACCTCGGCGCCACGCGCCTTTGCGATCTGCACGGCAAAGCTGCCCACGCCGCCGGAGGCACCGTTGATCAGCACCTTCTGGCCGGGCTGTACCCTGGCCACGTCGCGCATGGCGTGCAGCGCGGCCAGGCCCGAGGTCGGGATGGCGGCCGCCTCTTCAAAGCTCAGGTTTGCCGGCTTGTGCGCGAGTTTTTTTTCGGTGGCGACTGCGAATTCGGCACTGGTGCCGTTGGCTGATCCGTAAACTTCATCGCCGATCTTGAAGTGCGTGACGTCCTTGCCCGTTGCCTCGACTGTGCCCGCGAAGTCCAGGCCCGGTATGCCGTGCTTGGGCCTGGTCAAGCCGGTATCCATGCGCACGAGGAATGGCGCGCCGCGCATCATGAAAGAGTCACCGACGTGCAAAGCCGCCGCTGTCACGCGCACGAGAATCTCGTCGTCGCCGACTTGCGGCTTGTCGATTTCGCGTAGCTCCAGCACATCGGGTGAGCCGTAGGTGTCGTGAACGATTGCTTTCATGGTCTGTGCGTCATCGAGTTGAGTGGAAGTGATCGGGTCGATAGTCGATTGCATGTTATCTCCTTGTCAGTTGCTTGCGTCCGTCATGCTTACAGTGTAAACTTACGCTGTAAGGTTATCAAGAGGAATTCGAGAAAAACTTTCCGGGTCGCCGCAACCCGCCAGGAGAAGCCTTCATGCCGTCCAAACGCAAGAAGTCCCGCACACCACTGACACGCGAGCGAGTGCTTCGCGCCGCCATCCGACTGGCTGATCAGCGCGGCATTGACGCGCTTTCGATGCGCACACTGGGCAGCGCGCTCGGCGTGGAAGCCATGTCGCTGTACAACCACGTCGTCAATAAGGAAGAACTTCTGGACGGCATCGCTGACCTCGTGATCGCCGAGATCGATCCGCCGACGCCCGGCGAGCCGTGGCGCGAGGCCATGCGCCGCCGCGCAACCTCGGCGCGCGCCATGTTCCAGCGCCACCCGTGGGCACTGATGGTCATGGAAACGCGCACCAACCCCGGGCTATCCTCGATGCGCTACTACGACGCGGTCATCGGGTGCCTGCGCAAAGCCGGGTTTTCAATCGCAATGGCTGCGCACGCGTTTGCGGCGCTGGACAGCTACACCTTCGGGTTCGCGCTGCAGGAGATGAAGTTGCCGTTCAAGTCATCTGACGAACTGGCGGACCTGGCCGACGACATCCTGCGCCAGATGCCCGCCAGGGAGTTCCCCTACTTCACCGAAATGATCGTCGAGCACACGCTCAAGCCGGGCTACGCATTCGGCAACGAGTTCAACTTCGGCCTTGAGCTTGTGCTGGACGGTCTGGAGCGTGCGCTGAAAGCCGGTTAGCCCTCGGCAATGCGCCTCACTTTGTCCTGCATCTCTGTGGTCAGCCTGGTCATTTCCTGGCTGTACTTCTGGATGGCTTGCTGGTTGTCCATATTTGCCATCATCTTCTGTGACAGCTCCTCGATGCGCTGCTGGTAATCCTGTTGCAGCTCTGCCAGCGCGTTCTGCTGATCTTCGAAGTCCTGCTCGCGTTGCTGTTGCTCGCGCTGCTTGCGGGCGTATTCCTCGCCCAGCGGCAATGTGGCGGGCCCATCGTCGAGAAACACCTCTACTTCAAGTTTGCGGGCCTCCTCGCGCTGTGGCTGAAGCTCTTTGACCCGGCTGCGGTAGGCGTCCACCGCGGCGTTGATGCCCTCCTTCCAGACCTGCAGCAGCCTGTCCATCTCGGGGTCCAGCTCGCGCTTGGGATCAGATTGCCAGTTGTAGCGGACGCTGGTGTCCAGCAGCGTGGTTTGCGGGTTGCGCCGGATGAACTCGCGCTTGACCCGGTGGCTCAGCGACTCGCCGCGGCGCCTGACCAGCTCATTGGCTGCGGCTGGGGTGCGGTCGCGCCGCTCGCAGATCATGCGGTAGATCATGGTGTCGGCCGACGCCGCGGCCTGCGGGTCGTCCAGCACAGGCTCAAGCGCGTCGAAGGCCTCGGCATACAGGCCTTCATCGTGCTCTGGCGGCAGGCCCAGGCCCTCGGCGGCGGCGGCGCGGCCGCCCCAGCTTCGCGCGTTGCGGATGAAAGCGATGCGTTCGCGGTACTCCTCGGGCGCCTCGGCTTGCCTGGTGTAAACGCACTCGAGCAGGTGCGGCACGACCTCGGGTCTCTCGGCGGCAAGCTCGTCGATTGCGCGTGCCAGCGTCTGCCACGGGTAGCGGCCGCGCAGATAGCTGTTGCGCATGGTGTACAGCGCCCATCCCAGCACAGGGCCGGTGACATAGAAAAGGCGGTACAGCACGATCTCGGCAATCGTCGGGTGCTCGCCGAAGTTGCGGCCGATCAGTGTGTTGACCGCCCACAGCGCGTGGCAGGCGTAGTCGCGATCGCCGTGGGTGGAGGCATACTCAGCCGCGTCGATCAGCGTCTTGACGCACACGCCCTTGCCGAGGCCGAGTTCATTGAGAATGGTGCGCTTGGCGCGCACGTCAAAGATGGCGCCGCGACAGGCCTGGATCGTGCCGGGCCACAGTGTCGGGTCGCCCTGGCATAACAGCTTGCCGACCACGTCGCAGGCGGCAATCGCGACGACATCTTCGTCGGTGTTCACGTGCCGCAGCAGCCACGGCAGAAAGTGCACAGCCGTGTGGTTGATGTAGCCCCAGTTCTGGAATCGCTGGGCGAGGTTGACGCGGCGCATCAGGTCAGGCTCGTTGATCACGCGCCAGATCAGCTGCTCGGTGCCTACACTCCAGGGGTAGTCAAGCCGGCCGCGCTTCTGGTTCTCCAGATCGGCCCGGGTGCGGCACTGCGGCGGGTCCACGTCTGCGGGGGTGATGGCGACCAGCCGGGTCTCGAGCTTGCTTTGCGTGCCGCAGTACTGGCAGGTCTGGATGGAATGCTCGGTGTCGGCTTGAAACTCGGCGCCGCATCCGGGGCAGGTGCAGCTTTCGTAGCGCGCCTGCTTTCGAAGCCAGCGTGTGGCACCCTTGATCCGGGGCGCGTTGAGCTCGCCGGCACTGGCCTCGACGGCGCGCAGGCGGTGCTGCAGCTCTGAGCTGCCGCCGCAGAATTCGCAGCTTGCCTGTCTGCCGCTTTCGGCAAGGGGCATGGCAGCGCCGCAGGTGGGGCAGATGCCGCGGTGTGCACGAGACAGCACGTCCGGAATCAGGTCGAACATGCGGTGCTTATACCTGATGCGCACCGCGGTTGGCGACCGCGGTCCGGCGGGCTGCGCCGGGGCTGCCATTATCCTTCTTGACGATAGTCGTTATAACGACTATATTCCGGGCATGGCGCTGGCGGACGACATCCGGATGGGCAGGGAATACGCAAACACCGGCGTGCACGCCTTTCTGCTGCTGGGCCGGACAATGTTCGAGCTGCTTGAGCCCGCCAACAACATGGTTCGTGCCCGCGGCATCACGCCCGCGCAGTTCAACGTGCTGCGCATCCTGCGCGGCTCGCCCCGCGGCCTGCCGTGCACCGAAATCAGCCGCCGCATGGTTTCAAAAGACTCCGATGTCACGCGCCTGCTCGACAAGTTGATCCGTGACGGACTCGCTGAGCGAACGCGCAGCGAAACCGACCGCCGGGTGGTAATCGGGCGCATCACCCAGGCCGGCATGCGGGTCTGCAGGGCGCTGGACAAGCCGCTGGGTGAGCTTCACGAAAATCAGTTCAAGCAGCTTGGCGGCGCAAAGACCCGAAGGTTGATCGCGCTGCTGGAAGAGCTGCGGGCCGCGAATGCGAAAGGCAAAAATGACGAGTGAACTCCTGCAGCGCTGCCGGCAAGCCTACACTGAGGCCGAAAGCCGCGCCCGCAAACTCTACGACGGCTTGTCGCCCGCGCAGGCCAACTGGAAGCCCGGCCCCAGGAAATGGTCCGCCAACCAGTGCCTGCAGCACATGGCGCGCAGCGCATCCACCTACGCCGCGCGCATGGCACCGGCAATCGACAGGTCTGCCGGCCTTGCGGGCACGGAGCCCTACGGCAGGGGCACCCTCGGCGGGCGCATCATCCTGTCCTTTCTGCGCGATACGTCCAAGCCGCGGCGTGCGCCGGCCCCGCGCGTCTTTCGGCCCGACAAGGGCAGCCATGACCGCGATGTCGTGCTGGCTGAGTTCATTGAGGCGACGGGGGCTTTGCGCGCGCTGGCTGAGCGGGCGGATGGCCTGGCACTCGGGCGCATTCGATTCGGCACGCCGGTCAGCCGTTTGCTGCGGGTAAGCCTTGCAGAGGCATTTGAGATCCAGGCTGTTCACCACCTGCGGCACATCGCCCAGGCTGAGCGAGTCACGCAGCACTCGGACTTTCCGCGGGCCTGAACGCAAACCACGGGCCTGCATCGGCCCGTGGTTTCGTTGATCTCGCTGGTTCAGGCAATCCGGCGTCTGCCGGCGATGGCAAGTACGCCAAGCGCTGCAAGCAGAATGGCCCAGACACTGCCTGCCCCGGTTGAGCAACCGGTGCTGTCTTCTGCCTTTGGCGGTGCGCTGTCTTTCGGCGACGTGTAGGTGAAAGTCTGCGTCAGCGTCTGCGGCGGCAGGGTTCCGCTGCGCACGACAATCGGCAGGTTCTCGCCGAAGCCGGCTGGGATGGTCAACCCAGTCACCTGTGTGCCCGTAACATTGGCTGTGCCTGGGCACAGCGTGCCGCCGATGGTCACGCTGAACGGTGTCATGAAGCCGCTGCCCTGGATGGTCAGTCCGCCGCCGCCGGATGCAAGGCCGGTGGTGGGCTCAATCGTGGTGACGCTGAAGTCAATCGCGCCGACCGTGATGCCCTGCGGTTGCGGTGAGCCGAAGTCAACCGGAGCGCCGGCTTGCACGTCGGTGACGTTGGCGATTGCAAGGCTGAAGGTTTCGGGTGTGGCGCTGACACCGTCGCCTGCGGTCGCTGTGAAGTGGATGACAACCCACAAGTCTGCAATCTCGCCGACAGCCAAGCTCAGTGCGAAGCTGGTGGTGATCAACGCCCCGCCCGGCTGTATGTCGAGCACGGTGTCATCGGCGTCATTGAAGATGCCGTCGCCGTTGTCGTGGTGCACTGACACGCTGGCAACGTCGCTGCTCCAGTCGCCTGTGCCGGATGTGGTGAAGTTGATGCCGTTGACCACCGTTGCGCCGTTGAGCGCGTTCAGCCGGAACTGCGCTGCAACCAGACTGCCCGTGCTGCCGGCTGCATGAGTCGCCGGGCTGGGCTGGTTGGGCCCGTTGGCGACACTGAGCACCGGTGTATCGATGATGACGGCTGTGCTGGCCGGTGTCGGAAAGTCGCTGGTGGATCCGCCCGGGGGCGGAATCGCCGACACCGACTGCAAGCGGGCATTGAAGGTCTCGCCGGCGGCGGCGGTGCCATTGAGCTTGCCCGTCAGATAGAAGCGGCGCTGCGCACCAGCCGCCAGGCTGGGGTTGCTGAGCGCGAACGTAACACTGTTTGCGTCAAAGGTAGCCTGTACCGGTGCTGCCAGTGCGTCGGTGGCTGCGCCGTCCCAGGTGTTGTTGCCGGAGTCTTCGTACAGGCCAAGCTCCATGTAGGCGGTGTTGTGGCTGCCCGTGCCGCCGGCATGGAAGGTGATGGTGTTGACGACCCAGTCGCCGCCAGGCAGTGCATCAAGCGTGACATCGGCGATCAACACGCCGTCTCCGGTGGGTCCCTGCGCGTTGCTGGAAACGCTGACCGGCGCCAACGGGCCATTCATGACGCCGAACAGGATCGCCGCGCTGACCTCAAGGCCGGGCGTGCCGTTGGCACTGGGCAGCGGCAATCCGGTCGCCGCGCCGCCCAAGGGCGCCGCGCCGACATCGGAGATGTAGCAGCGGAAGGTTTCGAGGTCGCCCGCATTGGCATTCAGGCGATAGACCACAAAGTAGCGCCGCGTCTGGCCGGCCTGGAAGTCGGCCTGCGACGCCATGCTGAACACGGCAATGCCGTCATCCTGTGTGAAGACCTGCGAGTCAACCAGCGTGTCCTGTGCATCGTTGAAGCTGCCGCTGGTGTCTGAATCCCACCACAGCTCGACGGCGGCGACGTCTGTGGCCTCGTCGGCTGTGCCGAGAGAGTTGACTGTAATGCTCGCCGGCTTGTCGTCCGGGCCGGCTGCATAGGCGATGTCAAACACCTGGCAGACCTCGGCAAAAGTCAAAAAGACCTTCTCAGGGTTTGCGGGGCTGTGATCGGTAAACGCGAATTCGGCTGCTTCCACGACAAGGCCTGCCATGGTGGAGCCTGCGGGCACGTTCTTGTTAACGCCCGAGGGCGTGGTGATGTCCGTGACTGTAAACTCGAAGGTCTGCGGCGGCAGGGCGGTCCCGCCCAGTTTGACGACGACAAAATATTGTCGCGTCGTGCTTACCGGAAAGTCCTGTTCAGCCGTCAATATCGTGAAGTTGATGCTGCCGTCGTCCGCCGCAAACACTTCAGGGCCTGCCACGAGGATGTCCGCGGCATCGTAAGCATTCGGGTTGGTGCCTGACGTGTCGTCGCGGTAGAGGCTGACTTCGGTCAGGTCAACGGCGTCATTGCCCGTGCCTGATGCGGTCAATTCAAGCTCGGTGAACAAGGCACCCGGCAGGTTATTGGAGATGATTTCAAAGCTGCCTGCCTCGACACCGGCGTTGCCGGGGCCCTGTGCGTTCGACAGCACGGGCTGCGGCGTTCCCAGTGTCGCCGAAACGGTGAGGTTCGGGCCGGTAATTGTCTTCATGTCGTCGATATAGACATTCGAAAACGAGCGAATCGCAACACCGCCCACCAGCGAAGACGCAGCCGTGTAGTTCACCGTCGCCAGCACGGTCGTGCCGGTGCTGTCGTAAAGTCGGCCGGTGATGGATGTAGAACTGACGAACTCAACCTCAAGCTTGTACCACTGGTTCAGCGTGTAGGTGAACGGAGTGGCCGCCACATCCAGATACCCAAACCCGGAGTTCTGCTGAACCACCAGATTCGATGTGTTTGGCGCCAGCAGCAGGCTGAAACACCCCGCAGCCGATGCGGCAAATCCCATATAGAAGCGCCCCGAGCCGCCGGGGTAGGCCCAGCCTTCAAGCTTGTCGCCCGCATTGCCGACCGTTACGTCCGTGCGGTAGTGCCATCCGGGGTTCAGCAAGGACTGCGAGCCTGAATGCACCGGCGAAGTCACCAGAGTGCCGCCCCCTGCCTGGGAAACCCACGGGCTCCAGGGCCATGGCGTGCTTTCAAAGCCTTCATCCAGCACCTGCGCTGTCAAAGCACCGCTGAAGCCAACAATCGCCAATACGGCAAACAACGCCAATACGTTGCGGATCCCCACGACTTCCTCCTCACGGTGCGCAGTCGCGCCACCTGAACAATTGCGTATGCAGCGTGTGCACCCCGGGACCCTTCCGGGGCAACAATCAATCTGCAATTTGAGTGGCTCTCGTTTTACCCGTGCCGCCAGCGTCAATCAACACCAAACCGGCAGCCCCTGCGGGCCGCCGGTCTGGTGAGTTTCCTGCAGATGAACCCAGGGAATCAGGTTCTGCGGTACACCGCCCTGGATGTGACAGCCAGCAGGGCCAGCAAAACCAGCACCCAAGTGGCTGTGCCTTGGCCGCTGGTGCAGCTCCCGCCGCCTGAGCTGGCTTCGCCACCGCTGCCTTTGGGCAGCACGTAGTTGAAGGTCTGGGGCAGCACCTCGGGTGGCAATCCGCCGCTTGTCACCTCAATGGCCAATCCGGTGGCAATGCTGGTGCGGGCAGGCACGAGCAATCCCGTAAGTTGCGTGCCTCCGCCGCTGATCACAGGGGTGCCCGGGCAAACCACGCCGTCAATGCGCAGCGTAACCGGGTTGATAAAGCCTGAGCCCGTAAGCGTGATCATCCCGCCCCCGACCAGCAGGCTTTCAGTGGGCATCATGTCCGTCACGAAAAAGTCAATGATCCCCAGGCTGGAGGAAGTCGGCGGCGCCGTGCCGCTGAGCAGCACGGTCACGCCTCCGCTGGCTGCCACGTCGCCGGAGCCCTGGATACTGAACGAGTACGTGTCCGCCGCCGCCGATGCGCCCGCGCCGGCGCTTGCCAGCAGGTTCACTACAACCCACAGGTCTTCGCTGCCCGCATGCGGGACGCTGAGTGGCGGGCTGGGTGACAGCGTGACCAGCGCCGCGCCGCCAGCCTGCGCAACCAGCGAATCACTGCCCGAGTCAAACACGCCGTCGCCGTCGTCAACCCACAACTGGAAGCCACTGGCCGTGTCCACATCGGCTGCCCAGCTGCCGGTGCCGGCTGTGGTGAACGTCAGTCCGCTGACCAGTACCGTGTCGTTCGTTGCCGCCAGCCGGATCTGTGCCATCGGCAGCAGCCCGGCGTTGCCCGCCTTGCGCAATGCGTTGGCGGGCTTGTTGGGGCCTGAGCCGACGTTCAGCACCGCCAGGTCAATCATCAGCGCCGTGGTGTCGGCTGTCGGCACCCCGCCGACCTGCCCCGGTGTTGCGCTGCTTGCGGTCATGGCGTCAAGCCGCGCGCCGAAGGTCTGGCCGGCCGATGCGCTGGTACTCAGCTTTCCCACCAGGAAGAAGCGCCGCATCTGGTTCTGCGCCAGCACGGTGTTCAGCAGCGTAAACGTGACGTCGTTGGTGGTGGCGTTGAACGAAGTGGCTGCATTGGCGGCAAGCGTGTCTGTGGCCGCGCCGTTCCACACTCCGTTGCCGGTGTCCTGGTAAAGCGCGACTTCAGTGAACCCGGTAACCGGGTCACCGCTGCCGGCTGCAACGAAGGTCAGGTCAGTCAGCGTCCACGCGTAGTTTGGCGGGGCCTGTACGGTGATATTGGCCAACAGCAGGCCGTCGCCGGTTGGCCCGGTTGAACCCGCGTTTACAGTCTGCGCTGACGCGGGCCCGGCAAGCGCGACGGCAAGTGAATTGGCATTGATCACCGCGCCGGGGGTGCCGGTGGTGCTTGGCAGCGGCAGGCCGCTGACTGCCGTGCCCGCAACAGAGGCATTGGCAACCTGGATGTAGCAGCGGAAGTCTGCAGCATCCGGGGCCGCCGGGTTGAAGTCATACACGACCAGAAAGTCGCGCGTAGCGGGCGCAACAAGCTGCGGCTGGCCGGTGATGGTGAACATGCACTGGCCGTTGTTCAGGTTGAACACATTGGTGGCGATTACGACGTCGCCGCCATCCAGAAGTCGGTCCCCGTTTACGTCATGGATCAGCCGCACGGCGGTGATGTCATTGACTTCGTGCCCGCCGCCTACCCCGCGCAGGGTAAGGGTAGTGATGTCGTTGTCGGGGCCGTTGGGATAGCTGACTGAAAACGCCTGCATCAGCACGTCCTGCGCGCCGATGAAGACGGTCTGCTGCCCCGGCGCCGTGAAGTCTGTAAAGAACAGTGTGGGCGGCAGAATCGAAATGCCGGTCATCAAACCGCCGGGCACGCCCGCTTCAAACGTGTTGGTCATTCCCAGCGCGGTGACCTCGAAGTTGTAGGTGGCGTTGTTGGCCGAGGTGCCGGAAAGCTTGATGACAACGTAGTATGTGCGCGTAGTTGAGGCAGGAAAGTTCTGCTCAGCGCCGCTGACGGCAAAGTCACGCGCACCATTGTCGGTCGGAAAGTTAGGGTGGGTGGCGATCAGCACGTCCGTGCCGTGCTGAAAGCCGTTGGGCGTGGCGTCAAACTCGCGATAAATGGCAACCTCCGCAAAGTCGGTGGCGTCGTTGCCGGTTCCGCTGGGCGTGATGCTGATCTGATCAAGCACGCCTGTGCCGGTGCCACTGACAGCTATGCTGAACTCCGCCACCTCCAGGCCGTTGCCGCCGGGGCCTTGCTCGTTGGAATAGACAGGCTGGACGGTGCCGGGCTGTGCCGTCAGTGTCAGCGTCGGCCCGTCAATCTGCACGCCCTCCATCAGGTCCGAGGGCAGTCCCGCCTTGCTGCTGCCCTGGTTGACGTCGATGTCGGTGACGGTGAAGTCATACGTTCGTGTCGGTTGCGCCGCTGGCGCCATCTTGACCACGACGAAGTACGTTCGCGTCTCGCTCAGCACAAAACCTTGCTCAGCCGTAAATATTGTGAAGACAAGCGTCCCGTTGTTGGCGGGGAACGCAGTGGCCTTTGTGGCGACCAGGATGTCATCCAGGATGTTGAAGACCCCGTTGGGAGTCTGGCCGCTGTCGCGATAGATGGCGACTTCGGTGAAATCCAGCGAGTCATCGCCCGTGCCGCTTGCGGCAACCGTTATTGAAGTCAACGCCGGCGAGGGCGACTGGTTGTTGCTGGCGATGGTGAACTTGCCGGCTTCAACGCCGTCGCTGGCGGGCGGGGTGCCGCCCGGCGGCAGCAGCGGCCGGCTGCCGGTTGTGGCCGCCACCTGAAGCGTGGGCCCCTTGTCGTACCAGATGGTGCCGGCAAAACCGCGCGGAAAGTTGGCCGGCGACATCGGCGGCGATGCGCTGGCCAGATATCCGCCGCCCCAGCCCTGCGAGTTGATGATCATGTCCGGGCCGACGTAGTTGGGCGTTGTCGCGACGTTGGTTGAATAGCCGATGTTGCTGCCGGCCAGCGGCGTGATCAGCATGATGCCGTAGGTCTCGTTGGCGGCCATGTTGATGTTCAGCGTCAGCGGAATCTCTGACCACGGGGCCGTCGCCGACAGCGTGGCCTGCGCCTGGCCCGCCAGCGTCCAACCGGTCGGCGGGTTGTTCAGGCCTCCCTGCCGGTACCAGATTTCGACCGTGCCCGTGTATGCCGTGAACGCCGCTGTGCCGATGCGATAGATGGTCAGCGACGTCGTGGCCGTCACGTCAAACATCAACGCGGCGTTGCCGTTTCCGTGCGCCGTCTGCGAAGTGAAGTTGTAAGCACCCTGCGCGAATGCAGAGCCGGAAAACAACAGTGCAAACACAAACGCTGCAAGCAGGCTCTTCATGATCGTCCCCACTGTTTCATGTGCGCACGCACACCCACGGCCCCACAGCCGCGAGAGCACTGCACCCAAGTTGTCTGATTGCTAAGCCGTATTGTGACCATCAGCGCAAAGAAGCGCCAGAGAAATCTTTACCGCACCTGACTCGGATAGCTGCAGGGCCGTTCAGCCAACCAGCTTCAACAAACCGGCATCCTTCGCCGCCGGATTAAGGCAAGGCCCATCAGCAGCACCGCCACGACCGCCCACTGGCCGGCAGCTACGGATGCACAACCGCCGCCCCCGCCGCCGCTGCCGCCGCCTACACTGCCTACCTTGCTGTAGCTGAAGGTTTGGCCGATCGTTTGAGGCGGCAGTGATCCGCTGCTGATCACGATCGGCAGGCCCGAACCTGTACCCGCCGGCACCAGCAAGCCGGTAACCGTGGTGCCACCGGCGATCACCGGCGTGCCCGGGCACAGCGTCCCGCCAATGGTGACGGTCAGCGGCGACACAAAGCCTGTGCCGTTGATCGTGATCGGCTTGCCGCCCGAAGTCAGGTCGCTGGCGGGAGTGAAGGAAGTGACGGAGAATTCGATGGCACCGACGATCACCCCCTGCGGCAGCGGGGTGCCCAGCAGCACCGGCACGGTTGCACTCACGTCGGTGTCGCTGGCTACCTCTATGGAGAACGTGTCCCGCGCCGCGACGGCGCCCTGCCCGGCGGTGGCTGTGAACCCGATGCGCACCCAAAGATCGGCGCTGCTGTTGGCCGACATGATCAGCGGGACAAGAAAACCGGCAGGAACAACCGCGCCGCCGCCGCCCTCAAACAGCAGGGCATCGGCAGCGTTGAACAAGCCGTCGCCGTCGTCGTGATACACGCTAACGCCAGTCAGGCTGTCCACGTCGGTGGTCCAGTTGCCGCTGCCGCCTGTGGTGAGCGTGAGGCCGTTGACTGTGGCGTTGTTGTTCATCGCGGTCAGCGTGAACAAGGCAATCGTGTAGCTGCCCGCCGCGCCCGCGCGGTGTGTTACTGTCGGCGGCTGGCTTGTGCTGTTGGCAACGGTCAGTGTCGGCGAATCAATGACAAGCGCGGTACTGAAGGCCGTCGGAAATCCCAGCATGTTGCCGCTGGGTGGCGGGTTGACGGCCGTTGCGCTTTCAAGCCGCGCGTTGAATGTCTCGCCGGTAACGGGCGTGCCGTTGAACTTGCCCACCAGAAAGAAGCGCCGCATTGAGCCCGCACCGAAGGCAGGAACATCCAGCGTGAAGCTCACTGCGTTGCTCGAGAATGACACAGCCGCGGGAGCCGCCGGCGCGTCTGTGGCAGGGCCGTCCCATGTACCGTTGCCGCTGTCTTCATGCAGCGCAAGCTCCGCAAAGGCGCCGTCGTGGCTGCCGGTGCCCGAGGCTTCAAAGGTCAGCGTGGAGATGGTCCAGCTTCCGCCGGGCGCAGCGGCAAGCGTGACGTCGCACAGCACGTTGCCGTCGCCGGCGGTGATGCTGTGAACGCTGCTGGCCGCCAGCGGCCCGTTCAGTGTCGCGATCAGCACCGTGCCCAGCACCTCAAGCCCCGGCGCGCCAAGGTTGCTTGGTGCCGGCAACCCGCTGCCAATACCGCCCAGTGTCGCCGCACCCAGCGAGGCCACGTAGCACTGGAAAGTCGTCTGGTGCGCAGCCGAAGCGCCCAGGTTGTACACCACGAAAAACCGGCGCGTCTGGCCCGCTTGAAAGTCGGGCAGCGTTGCGAGGCTGAAGGTCGCGCTGCCGTTGTCCTGCGCGAACGTTTGCGTGTCGATCAGCGTGTCGTTGCCCGCGACGAAGCTGGCGTCGTCATCAAAATCCCACCACAGCTGGGCGTTTACAAGGTCTGCCGATTCGTCGGCTGTGCCGAGTGTGTTGATCGTCAGGTCAGCCGGTTTGTCATCGGGCCCGCCGGGGTATGCCACGGTGAAGGCCTGGCAGACGGCTGTGCCGCCGGGAAACGCCATCACCGCGGCGGCGGGGCTCGCGTCAGTCACCACGAACAGCGGAGTGTCGATGATCAGGCCCTTGATAGCGTTGGTCGGTGCCCCGGCCGCGTTGGCGGGAGCGCCAATGTTTGTGACGGTCAGGCTGTGAACAATAAAATCAAACTCGTCCCCCGGCATCGCGGTCCCGGCAAGTTTGACGACGATCAGGTATGACCGCGACGTCGAAGCCGGAAAGGGCTGCTCGCCGCTGATCACCGGAAACACGATCTGACCGTCGTCCACCGCGAAGTTGTCGGCTGCGGTGACCGGCACGTCGGCTGCGGTCAGAGTGCCGGAGTTATCCTCATCGCGGTAGATGCGCACTTCTGTGAAGGCGGTTGAGTCATCGCCTGACCCGGTGGCTTGGAGGGCAATCTCGGTCCAGGTCACGCCCCCCTGCGCATCCGTGGAAAGGTCAAACATCCCGGCTACGAGCCCGTTTGCACCCGGCCCTTCATCATTGGCGAACACCGTCTGCGCAGTGCCAATGGTGGGGTTGACCGTAAGCGTCGGCCCCATTGTGTACCCGATCTCGGCCATCCCATACACACTGGATGTGGTCAACGACGGGAACGTGTTGGGATTGTTGCCTGAGACATACACACCGGCGATGTACTGGATCGTGCCCGTCGGCTTCCAGTTTGCGGCAGTCTCCGCGTGATGCCCGCATAACTGGCTGGTAAGCGCAACCCGGTAGCGCGCCGTGTCAACCAGCGTCACCGGAGTCGTCAACGGCACAAACCGCCAGCCTGAACCGGCGGGCACCGAAACTTGCGCAAGCACCCCCTGCGTCGCCGAATCAAACAGTGTCACGGTCGTCGCCTGCGGTTGCGGTGTGTTGCACCCAAGCTCGACTACCGTTACGCCGGCCGCGTTGCACTGGAACTCCCAACCGATGTTGTAGTTGGATGTCTGCGGGTTGTTCATCGGGTTCTGCTGGCCCAGCGGATAGGTTTGCGCAACCGCGCAGGCCGCAAACCAGGCCGAAACAAGGCAAACCAGCAGGGCAGGCATCAAGTTCGTTCTCATGGTGGTTCCTGTATTGTGGGCGCACACCGGCGCGGTACTGTTCCGCGGCCGCCGCACAGCTTTGCCTCTCCGGATTGGGCTCAGCTTATGAGCCAGTGCAGTGGGGGCAAACACAATTCCCCTCGTCGTCTCGGCCCGGCATCCCGTTGACATTGCGCCTGCCAGCGCCAAGCTTGCGGCCATGGACATCCAAGAATCGGTACTCGACTGCATCGGCCAGACTCCCATCGTCAAGCTCAACCGCCTGTCAGACGGCCTGGGCTGCACGCTGCTGGCCAAGATGGACCACCTCAACCCCGGCGGCAGCGTTAAAGACCGCATCGGCATCGCCATGATCCGCGACGCCGAAGCCAAAGGCCTGCTCAAGCCGGGAGGCCTGATCACCGAGGGCACCGCGGGCAACACCGGCCTTGGGCTGGCCATCGCGGCCAACGTGCTTGGGTACAAGTGCGTGTTCTGCCTGCCCGACAAGATGTCGAAAGAAAAGATTGACCTGCTGCGCGCCTACGGCGCCAAGGTGATCGTCACCCCTACCGCGGTCGAAAAGGCCGATCCGCGCCACTACGCCAACGTCGCCAAAAGGATTGCCGCCGAAACCCCGGGCGGCTGGTTCGCGGGCCAGTTCGAGAACCAGGCCAACCCCAAGGTGCACTACGAAATCACCGCAAAAGAAATCTGGGAGCAGACAGACGGCAAACTGACCCACTTCTTTGCAGGCGCAGGCACCGGCGGCACCATCGCGGGCGTCGGCAAGCACCTGAAAGAGCACAACCCCGCCATCAAGGTCATCCTGTGCGACCCCGACGGCAGCTACTACGGCCCCTACTTCGCCGATCACAACGCCAAGCCGGCCCCGCGCCAGTACACCGTCGAAGGCATCGGCCTTGACTACATCCCCGGAACCATCAGCTTCGATCATGTCGATGAGGTCATCAACGTCACCGACCGCGAAGCCTACCAGGCCGCCCGCAAGCTGACCCGCGTTGAGGGCATCTTTACCGGCGGCAGCACCGGCAACAACGTCGCCGGCGCATTGAAGTGGCTTCGCGCGAACAAGCCGGATGCAAGCTGGATGCCGGTGGTGTTTCTGTGCGACGTCGGCGATCGCTACCTGTCCAAGATGTACAACGACGACTGGATGCGCGAAAACGGTTTCGTCGATGAGTACGACATCACCGCCGCGGAGCTGTTGATGCGCCGCCCGGGCCAGAAGCTGGTAACAGCCGAGCCCGAGCAGCTGCTGGGCGAAGTCATCGGTTCAGTCAAGAAGCTCGACCTTTCACAGATCCCGGTGCTGGAAGACGGCAAACCGGTGGGCGCACTCTACGACGACCACCTGGTAAAGCTGCTGCTGCAAGGCCGCAAGCTCAACGACATCAAGGTGCGCGAAGTAATGGGCGAGCCACTGCCGGTAGTGGACGAAGAAACGACAGTATCGCAACTATTGAAAGTCTTCGAGCAAGGCAAGACCGGCGTAATGGTAAGCCGCGCCAGCGGCGACTGGGGCATCCTGACCAAAGCCGACCTGGTGGCTGTGCTGTAGGGGCGACGCTTGCGTCGCCCTAGTTGCCCGCCGTCGCGCCTGAAGTTGCATCAATTGCACCCGCCGAACAGGTGGAATAGCCCGCGCGGCTGTGCGTGTTCTGCCAGTTCTTCGCATTCCAACCTTGCCGGAGGAACGACCATGAAAATTGCCATTACGACACCGACTGGCCACATCGGCCGACAGCTTGCCCAGCTGCTGCTCGACAAGGGCGGGCACGAACTCACGCTGCTCTGCCGCGACCCAGCCAAATGCAAAGACCTCACTGACCGCGGCGCAAAGGTCATACAGTGCGACCAGGAAAACGCCGAGCAGGTCATCCGCGGCACCGAGGGCGCCGACGCCGTCTTCTTTGTCTGCCCGCCGAAGTTCGACGCAGAAGACCTGCGCGCCTTCCAGAACAAGGTCGGCGACAACATGGCCGCCGCGATTCGCAAGAACAGCCTCAAGCGCGTCGTCTTCATCTCCAGCATCGGCGCGCAGCACGCCGACGGGACCGGCCCGATTGCCGGCTTGCACGACATCGAGGCCAAGCTCAACAAAGCCGCCAGGGATGTCGCCGGCAACGTCACCCACCTGCGTCCCGCGTTCTTCATGGAAAACTGGTTCATGAACGCCGACAGCATCAAGCAGCAGGGCGCCGTCTATGCGCCGATCAGCCCGGACGTGAAGCTTCCCATGATCGCCACGGCTGACATCGCGCAAGTCGCCGCCAGCGTTCTGACCGACACAAGCTGGAAGGGCATCAACGTGCGCGAGTTGGTCGGCCCGCACGAGTACTCCTACGCCGATGGCGCAAAGATCATCGGCCAAGCCACCGGCAAACCGGTCCAGTTCCAACAAGTGCCCGCCGACGCCGCCAGGGACTCGATGACCCAAATGGGCCTGAGCGCCAACGTAGCCGGCAACTACGTGCAGATGTACGACGGCTTCAACAAGGGCCTGGTAAAGCCGGAGAAGTCCAGCCAGCCCGAGAACGTAACCCAAACCACACTCGAAGAATTCGCCAAGCAGAAGATCGGCCCGGCATTGCGATAAGGCCCCAACTGAATGGACGCGCCCCGGATATCGGGGCGCGTCTTCTTTTGCTCGCTCACCAACGGCGGGTAGTCTCAAGCGTTAACCCCGCTGGCTGCATTTGAATCGGGTGTGCACATGAGAATCCGCATGTTGTGGGCGGCGCTTTTGATCCCTGCTGCGTGCGCCACGACCCAACTCGCACCGGAACAAACTCCGCCGGCGACAGCGGCCCCATCCGCCCAGCCCAAGCCCGTGAGCCCGACAGAATCGCCCGTACTGGTCACGCCGCTGCCTGATCTCGCGACACGGCCGATCACAGCGGATGACCTGACGCCATACCCGCGGGACTGGATTGAAGCGACCCGCGCAACCCTGCCGTCCGCTACTTTCCAGACCGTTGTAACCGGAACGGTACGCTACGCCCGCACGAATGAACCCGTCGGGGGTGTGCGGGTGTTCGCGACGTCCGTGGACGGGGCTGCACCGGTGTACCGCTCCATGCACTACCACCGGGGGACTCTGACGGACGCGCTGCTGCATCCGGCAAACCCCACCGGAGAAACGGTAACCGCAGCGGACGGATCCTACGCGCTTGAGCTGACGGTCACGGGCACCGGAAGAATCGCCCTGCAGCGGCTGCTGCGGTGGCTGCCGGCCGATCGAGAGAATTCCAAGGAAAGGATCACCGCATCGTTCGTCGTCCGCGCAGACGTGCCTGGCGCGCAATGCATGGGTACGGTCTGCTCCGCATCCCTGACGACCGCACTGGCAAAGCCGGCTAGACAACCGGATGTGCTTGTCGATACAGGGCCTTGGCTTACAGGGCGCGTGGTGACAGGGGATACGCCCGAGCCTGTGCCCGGTGCGACCATCTACGTCGATCACGGATCGGACTTTCGAAGCCGAACTCGTTCCGGCAAGGACGGAACGTTCAGGGTTCCGGCCCCTTCCGGTGTCGGGAATACCCGGGTGAGCGTGGCGCACGACTTCGGGTGGGCTCGCGTCACCAATGAAGCCCCGGACGGGACGCCCGCAGATCGAGATGTCGGAGACATCGTTCTGCTGGACGGTCCGAATGAGGGCTGCGTGGTCGAAGGCCGGCTCGTGTCGGAGGATCCAGCCGACGACCCCTTCATGTACCAGATTGCTCTTCACGGCAGAGTAAACCCGGAAGCCACGACCGCCTCGACCTCAAGCTACCGGGCTGGAGCGCGGGTACTGAGTGATGGCAGGTTTCGAATCAGGTGGGACTACGCGGGTACCTTCCGCCTCGGTATGTGGCACTTCCCCGGCGGCTCCCAGATCACGGAGGAATTCGAGCTGCGCCCGGGCACCGTCGTCAATGTCGGCACGATCCGCATGCTTTCACGGAAATTGGTTGGCGTTCAAGTGGTTGACACGGACGGCAACCCGATTCATCAGGCCTCGGTGTCCGCTGGCGTCGCCAGGGTGGACCATCTGGACCCGACAAGGTTCGTCGTCCCCGAAGGCCCCAAAGACATTCTATTTAGGGGATCCGGCGTCACCGATTGGGCGGGTCGATTCGAGAGGCGGCTGCCGGTAACGCAGTTGCTCTACTTATCTGCTTCGCACCCCGAGTATCTGGAGTCGCACAAGACCATTGACCCCGCCAGCTCCGCCACAGCCGTGGTGGTGCTTTCGCGCGGTGCAACAATTTGCGGGGTACTCAGCCGCGACGGCTCCCCCATTGCAGAGCGTGCTGTGCACGTACAGCGTCAGACTTCAACGGTCGGCGCGCGCCACCGGGAAGATTGGAGGTTTCGTCGCTCCTCGACAGACGGCTGGCAACGCGCTTTTGCTTACACGGACAAGAACGGCAATTTTGCCATGAATCGCCTGGCACCCGGCACCTACAATGTCTCATACCACCACCGCGAGAACCGCGAGGTCGTTCCTGGCCATCTTCGAACGTGCGTAGAGACTTCCCGCGCCACCATTCTCACGGTGACCGGCGAACTCACCTACGAAGTAGAATTTGACCTCCCCGGTGATGTCTCTCCTTCCGTGACCGTCAATCTGAACGGCAACCCCTGTCCCGGTGCCACTGCTTGGCTGGAGCCGGAAGGTAAAGCCGTGTACTGGATCGCATACTCCATGTTCGACCCCGACCGCAAACCGCCGACAACCGATGAACGCGGGCGGATCACCCTGCCGGACATGCCTGCGGGGAAGTACTGGCTGGTCGTCGAGGCTCGAGTCGAGGGTTCACTTGTTGAGTACAGGCAGCAAGTAACCCTGACCCCCGACAACCGCGAGTTCACGGTCAACCTCGAACCTGCATCGCGATCCGCGGACTAGCGCCAGTACGGGCGACATTCATGTCGCCCTCGCACTTGGGGTGCAGCCGAGGGCGATGCAAGCATCGCCCGTACGGGCGACATTCATGTCGCCCTCGCACTTGGGGTGCATTCGAGGGCGATGCAAG
>CAZZBH010000053.1:10158-24855 GCA_964652605.1 uncultured Planctomycetaceae bacterium | reverse complement strand
AAGCGGTGCAGCAGGTCAGGGATCACGCCCGGGAAACCGCCCTTGCCGCGCCAACCCCACTTGCCCTTGGTGCCCGGCTCGCCGTAGAGCAGAACATTGCGTGCCTTGTCCGGCAGCTTGCTCCACGGCGTGTTCAGGTTGATGCCCAGGCGCGCGCCGTGCTTCTTCAGTGCGCGCTTGTACCAGAAGGCTTCGTGCGGCTTGTTCCAGCCGGCAATGGCGCCGTCGGCCAGCGTCTTGGCGGGGTCGGGCACGACCAATGCCTCGTCCAGCTCGGTGTGAATGCCCAGGCCATGGCACTTGTTGCAGGCGCCCTGCGGCGCGTTGAATGAGAACAGCCGCGGCTCAAGCTCGCCCATCTCAGCGTCAGGGTGATCGGGGCAGACCATCTTGGCGTTGAAGGATTGATCGACCCACTTCGACCCATCTTCACGTGCGACAACGACCATCCCGTCCGCGAGTTGCAACGCTACCTCGACCGCCTCGTTCAGCCGCGACCGCACGTCTTTGTCGATTACCAGCCGGTCGATCACCACGTCGATGTCGTGCTTCTTGTTTTTGTCGGCGGCTTGCGTCTTGGGGCCGACCTCGATTGTTTCGCCGTCGAGGCGCGCGCGCACGAACCCGTCGCGCATCACTTTCATGAAGACGTCGCGATGCTCGCCCTTGCGCCCGCGCACGACCGGCGCGAGCACCATCAGGCGTGTGCCCTCAGACCATTGCATGACAGTATCGACCATCTGCTCGGCACTCTGGCGCGTAACTTCGCGCCCGCAGACCGGGCAGTGCGGCGTACCGATGCGCGCGAACAGCAATCGCAGGTAGTCGTAGATCTCGGTCGTGGTGGCTACGGTTGAGCGCGGGTTGTGGCCGGCTTGGCGTTGCTCGATCGCGATGGTGGGCGGCAGGCCCTCGATGGATTCGACGGCGGGCTTCTGCATGCGGCCAAGAAACTGTCGGGCATAGGCGGACAGCGACTCGACGTAGCGGCGCTGGCCCTCGGCGTAGATGGTGTCGAACGCGAGGCTGGACTTGCCGCTGCCGGACAAGCCGGTAACGACAATCAGCTTGTCGCGCGGCATTTCGACGTCGATGTGTTTGAGGTTATGCTCGTGGGCGCCGCGAACGGTGATGTGGGTGAGTGCCATGGCAGCGCTTTTAGCACGCGCCGCGACATCGCGAACAGGGCGCGGAATCACTCAAACAGCGCCGATCCGATGCGCACGTGCGTGGCGCCCTCTTCGATCGCCACCTCAAAGTCGCCGCTCATGCCCATGCTCAAGCCGTTTGCGCCGGCGGGCAGCACGCCTTCAGCCAGCAGCCGCCGCGACAGCACTGCCAGTGCGCGGAAGTGCGGGCGAGCAGCCTCCGGGTTATCAGAGTACGGTGCCATGGCCATCAGACCGCAGATGCGAAGGTGCGGCAGACCTGCGATCTGGCCCACGACCTCGGCGGCTTGCGCGGGATTCACGCCCTGCTTCTGTGATTCGCCGGCGACGTTGATCTCGATGAACACGTCAACCGTGCGCCCGATCTCTGCGGCGCGCTTGTCGATCTCGTCGGCCAGCCTGGCTGAGTCCACGCTGTGAATCACGTGAAACCACTCCAGCACGCGTTTGACCTTGTTGCGCTGCAGCGGGCCGATGAAGTGCAGCGTTGGGCGCCTCGCGCCCAACAGTGCCGGGACCTGCGGCAGCTTCTCGGAGGCTGTCTGCTGGCGGTTCTCGGCAATGTCCTGCACGCCAAGCTCAAGCAGCGCCTGCACAGTAGCAGCGTCAACCGACTTGGTAACGGCGACCAGCGTCACGTCAGCGGGTGCCCGCCCCACGCGCAGGCAGGCGGCTTGGATGCGGTCGCGCACGCGGTTAAGAGACTCAGGCAGTTCCATCGCGAAAGTGTATCCCGTGCGCGGGCGATTGCATGTAACCGTGAAGGAACTATAAATCGTGCACCCGATAGCGGAGAGCACAGGTTGAAGCGAGGGGAATGCCGGCAAGATGACAGCGCAGTCTTGACTGCGCCAGGCGACGCGAGATGCGTCGCTATTTTTTTGGATGGACTGCTGAACGAAGTTTGCAGCTCAACGCCGAACACCGAACGTCGAACATCCACGGAGGCTGCATGATCACCGAAGCGCCTCCAAAGTGGACACGCAAGGACCTGCTCGGCCTTGAAGGGCTTTCCGCCGACGAGATCCTGCGCGTGCTGGACACCGCCCGCGGGTTTCAGGAAATCAGCACGCGCAGCATCAAGAAAGCGCCGGCTTTGCGCGGCAAGGTTGTGCTCAACCTCTTTTTTGAACCCAGCACGCGCACCAAAGCCAGCTTCAGCCTTGCGGCGCAGCGCCTGTCGGCTGACCTGGTGGACATCGCCAAGGATGCCAGCAGCACAGTGAAGGGTGAAACGCTGGTCGATACCGGCCGCAACCTGCAGGCCATGGGCGTGGATATTGTGATCGTGCGCCACCAGCAGGCAGGCGCGCCCGCGCTTCTCGCCCGCAGCCTGGATGCCTGCGTGATCAATGCCGGCGACGGCACCCACGAGCACCCGACGCAGGGCCTGCTGGACATCTTCACCATGCGTGAAAAGTTCGGCGATCTGAGCGGCAAGAAGATTGCGCTGGTGGGAGACATCACGCATTCGCGAGTGGCGCGCAGCAACATCTGGGGTCTGCGCAAGCTCGGCGCCGAAGTCGGGCTGATCGGCCCCCGGACGCTGATCCCGGGCGCGTTCAAGGACATGGGCGTGAGCATTCACCATCATCTTGATGAGGTGCTGGATCACTTTGACGTATTCAACATCCTGCGCATTCAGATGGAGCGACAGCAGAAAGGCCTGTTTCCAAGCGTGCGCGAGTACAACTACCTCTATGGCATCGATTCCGACCGCTTGTCGCGCATGAAGCCGGGCGTGCTGATCATGCACCCGGGCCCCATCAACCGCGGCGTCGAGATTACGCAGGAAGTCGCCGACGGCAGCAACTCGGTGATCCTGCGCCAGGTCACCAACGGGCTTGCGGTGCGCATGGCGGTACTGGTGCTGGCGCAATCGGCCAAGGAGGCGCATGGAGGCTGAGCCGGAAAGGCGCCCGCTGCCGCTGCGCATCGCCATGCTGGCGTGCCTGGTAACGCTGCTTGGCCTGTTTGCCGTGCGCGTGCTGAATCGGGCCAGCGTCTTTCCGCCCGTGCCCAAAGACCGCGCCCTTGCGCCGCGACTTGCTGCCGAGCGCGACGATGTGCGCGAGATTGAGATCGTCACGCCCGACGACGTGCGCCTGTACGGCTGGGTGCAGGGCCGCGACGACGCGCCACGCAAGATCATCCAGTTCATGGGCAACGCCGAGCACGTGGGGCCGTTCACCGACACCTACGCCGCAAGCGCGCGCGCGCTTGACGCACAGTTCCTGCTGTTCGACTACCGTGGCTACGCCAACAGCGAGGGCTCGCCGTCCGAGCCGGGCCTCTACATGGACGCCGAAGCCGCGTGGGCCTACGCGACGAGCGAGCTTGGTTGGCAGCCGGGCAGGATCATCTTGTGGGGGCGCAGCCTGGGGTGCGGGCCCGCGACATGGCTGGCGCAGCAGAAAATCGAAGCGAAGACCCCGCCCGCGGCACTTGTTCTCGAAGCCGCATTCAGCAGCATCGCCGATATGGCGCGCCACCTGATGGGATGGCTGGTCAAGCCGGAATGGCTGATCTGCAACTGTTTTGACAACGCCGGGCGCGCGCCGGAGCTTTCGCTGCCGGTGTTTCATTACCACGGGACGCAGGACGATGTGATCCCGTACGAGCAGGGCGTAACGTTGCACGAATCGCTGCCGGGGCCGAAGCGGTTTCTAGAGCTGAAGCGCGCCAGGCACAACGATATCTGGAGCGACGATGCCCGCGCAGCCATTATCCGCACCGGCATCGACGACTTCTTGCGAGAGCATGGGGTATGAGCGAAGCGATTCACATCAGCGGCGGCCATGTGATTGATCCCGCCAGCGGCGTCGATGGCCAGGCCGATGTATTGCTCGCAGACGGCAAAGTGGCCGCGGTAGGCGACGTTGGTGCTGCTGCGAAGAAGTATGCAAAGGCGCGCAAGATTGACGCGAAGGGGCTGCTGGTCCTGCCGGGGTTGGTCGATCTGCGCGCGCACATGGGCGAGCCGGGGCGCGACAGTGACGAAACCATTGCCCACGGTGCCGAAGTAGCCATCCACGGCGGGTTTACGACAGTCGCCTGCCTGCCCGACACAGACCCGCCGCTGGACAACGTGGCGGCTGCCTTGTTCGTGCGACGCCAGAGCGAGCAAGCCGGCTTTGCCGACGTGCACCCGGTGTGCGCTCTTACCAAGGGTCGTGAAGGGCGCGAACTGGCTGAGATCGGCCAACTGGTTGAGGCTGGCGCAGTGGCGTTCAGCGACGAGCGGCGCGAGCATGATGCACCCGCGGCAATCCTGCGCGGCATGCACTACGCAGCCATGTTCGACCGCGCGGTCATCGAGTATTCGCAGGACCCCGAGCTGGCGGGCGGCGCAATGAATGCCGGCTACGAATCCATGCTCGCAGGTTTGCCCGGCATGCCCTCAGTGGCCGAGGAGCTCGCCGTGGCGCGCGCCTGCATGTTTGCGCGCGAGACCGGATGTCATTACCACGCAGGCAAGCTCACCACCCGCAACGCCGTGCGCGCCGTCAAACGCGCAAAGAAACTGGGTGTGCGCGTGAGCGCGGAAGTCGCGATACACCACCTCGCGTTCACCGACGCCGAGGTGCGCAAGCGCTACGACACCAACTTCAAGGTGTTCCCGCCGTTCCGCACGCGCGATGACATCGAGTGGCTCAAGCGCGGGCTTGCTGAGGGAGTGATCGACTGCATTGTCAGCGCGCATCGGCCCGTGCCGCCGCAGGAAAAAGAGCTGGAATTCGGCGCGGCGCCCTTCGGCGCAGTCGGCCTGGAGACCACACTCAGCGCAGCCTGGGCGTACCTGGTTGAGCCGAAGCTGCTGACGCCGATGCAACTGGTCCGCAAGCTGACACTCAACCCCGCGCGCATCCTGCGCCTTGAGCAAAGCAAGGGCGCGCTGCTGCCGGGCCACGATGCAGATGTCTGTCTGTTTGATCCACAGGCACGGCGCACAATCACGCCTCAGACGCTCTTCAGTCGCGCCAAGAACTCACCCTTTGTGGGCACCGAGCTGCCCGGCGTGGTGCGCGCCACCATCGCACGCGGCAAGGTGTTCGAGTTTTAGCCCGGTCATGCCACCGCTGACGGCTGTGCCGCCTGCATGAACGCGCGGAACAGCCCGGCTGCGCCGGCGTCGTTGGGCATGCGCTCCGGGTGCCATTGCACGCCGAGGCGAAACGGGTGGTCCGTGTGCTCGAGCGCCTCAATCACGCCGTCGGGTGCGCGGGCGCTGACGCGCTGGCCTTTGCCCACGCGCTCAACGGCCTGATGGTGCATGGTGTTTACGCGCACGCGCGCGCCAAGCACACCGAAAAGAGTGCTGTCGCGTTCCACTTCGATTTCATGAAAGCCTTCACCAGTGGGTGGGTTGCGATGTTCAACCGCGCCGCCGCGCGGCAGATCCTGGTTCAACGCCCCGCCGGCGTGGATCGCCATCAACTGCATCCCGCCGCACACGCCCAGCACCGGCAGGCTGGTCTCGTCCAGCAGCACGCGGATGAACTCTCGATCAAACACCGCGCGCTCCGGCGTCACGGGCGTGTCCGTCGGCAGCGTTTTCTTGCCAAACCATTCAGCCGGGTAATCGTCCGAGCCCACAAGCATCACCCCCGAAACCAGCGCCAACAGCGGTCGCAGGGCATGCACGTCGGGCACTATCGGCAGCAGCACCGGAGTGCCGCCCGCAGCCAGCACGGCCTTCACGTATTCCGGGTAGAGTTTCAGATAGCTGCGGTCACGCTCAGCCACCGGGAAGTGACGGACATGATCCATGCAGATGCCAATGAAGGGTTTGCTCATGCGGTCAGTTTACTCCAAGCAGAATCGCCGCGCGCGGGCAGGGAGCAGTCGGCAGTAGTTAGTGGCTAGTGGTTAGTGCGCAGTTGACCAATGCACCAAGACTCAGAACCCGAGACCCTACACACAAGACCCAACACCCAACACCCAAGACCCCACACCCACCAAACCCTTTATCGGCACTCCGCCCCATGGCCCTTGCATCGGGAATTGGTAATTGGTCCCTCGTACTTGCGCTGTCAATCGACCCGCACGAGCCCATGCCCACAACGATCCATACATTCCCTGAGCTGCTGGCTTTCCTGGCCAAGCACACCGACTACGAAAAGCAGCAGGGCGGCCGCACGCGCGACGAGTTTGACCTTGAGCGCATGAACGAAGTCCTCAACCGCCTGGCACGGCCGGAGCTTGCCTACACCACCGCCCACATCGCCGGCACCAAGGGCAAGGGCGGCACCGCGCGCTATCTGGCATCGCTGCTGCAGTCGCAGGGCCTCAAAGTGGGCACCTACACCAGCCCGCATCTGGAACGCCTGACACAACGCATCGAGATCAACGGCCACGAGATCACCCAAGCCGCGATGATCGACGCGTTTCAACCCGTGGTGGATGCCCTCGAAAGCGAGCATGGCGGCGCGCCCGACGTCACCTTCTTTGAACTGGTGACGCTCACCGCCATGGTCGCCTTCCGCCAGGCCGGCGTCGATGCCGCGGTGTTCGAGGTTGGCCTTGGCGGCCGGCTTGACAGCACCAACGTGATCAGCCCGGTGGTCACGGTGATCACCGAGATCGGCCTCGATCACATGCGCCAGCTTGGTGACACCATCGAAGAAATTGCACGCGAGAAAGCCGGCATCATCAAGCCGGGCATCCCGGTGGTGTGCTCAGCGCAAGACCCGGCGGCACAACGCGTGATCAACCTGACCGCGCGCGACAACGAGGCACCGCTGATGGTGCTGGGCAAGGATTACCACGTGCGCTGGATGAACCGCACCGGCCGCAGCCTCACGTTCACCGTCGATATCCGCGACGTGCGTTACGACAACGTCAACCTGCATCACCCGGCGCGCTTCATGGCCGAAAACGCCGCGACCGCCCTGTGCGCCTTCGAGATCATGGCCAGCGAGCCTGACCTGCTGCCCGAGGGCGTGATCGACCGCGAACGCGCACTCGACGCGCTTGAGCGCACCCCCCAGCCGGGACGGTTCGAGATCTTCGAGGGCCACCCGCTGCTGGTCATCGACAGCGCGCACAATGAGGTAAGCCTGCGCTCGGCACTCGCCACCGCGCGCTCGATTGCGACCGGCCCGCTGATTTGCGTAACCGGCATCGCTGCGGACAAGGACATCGAGGCGTGCATGAGGCGGATTGCGGACAAGGCCGACGGGGCCGTGTTCACGTCGTATTACAGCCCGCGTGAGAGCAAACCCGAAGACCTGCTGCGCATGTACGAAAAGTTCGGCGGCAAGCAGGGCTCGGTGGAAGACCACCCCGAGGGCGCCCTGGAAGTAGCCCTCGCCCAAGCCGGCGAAACGGGCATGGTGCTGGTAACAGGCTCCACCTACCTGGCAGGCCTCCTGCGCCCCGCCGCAGTAGAGTATGCCGGGCAGTGAATGGGCTGCGCATTTCGCTACTTCGATGCCTGAATCGCCCCCGATTCACGCCAAAGCCGAGGGCGACATGAATGTCGCCCGTACGGGCGATGCTTGCGCTCGATTCGACCCATGGCCCGAAGCCAATGCTTGCATCCTCTAATCCCAGAGGTCAGGGGTGGTTGGGTCCCCGGGGCCAACCGTGTTCCCCTCCTCCCCTGACTTGGGACCTGTTTTGTTTGCCCTTTGGGGGAGCGCCTGGGCTAACGCACGTGCCTTCGACTTGCCGCGCGTCAACCCGTCGCTGGCGCTCCGGGCTCTTGTTCTCTGCTATGCAGCCTCTACCTGGGCTTGCTCTTGTGGTGGAAACAGGGCGGCTTTGACTTCGGTTTCGAGCTTCCGGTACAGCTCGAAGTTCTCCTTGTCCCGCAGGAACTCGAGCGCGTTGTTCTTGCCGTTGCCAAGCCGTGTCTCGCCGTAGCTGAACCAGTTGCCGCTCTTGCTGATCACGCCGATCTGGATGCCGAAGTTCAGCAGGTCGTTCAGATAGCTCACGCCGCGGCCGAAGTAGATCTCCACCTCGCAACGCTTGAACGGCGGCGCGAGCTTGTTCTTCACAACCGTCACACGCGCGCCCACTCCGATGCTGTCCTCGCCTTCCTTGATTTGCGCGGTTCGGCGCACCTCGATGCGCTGGCTGGCAAAGAATTTCAGGGCGCGCCCGCCGGTGGTGGTTTCGGGGTTGCCGAACATGACGCCGATCTTTTCGCGCACCTGGTTGATCATCACCAGGCAGGTGCGGCTCTTGTTGCAGGTGGCCGTCAGTTTGCGCATGGCTTTGCTCATCATGCGCGCCAGCAACCCGACCTGGCTGTCACCCATCTCGCCTTCCAGCTCCGCGCGTGGCACAAGTGCCGCCACGCTATCGACCACGATGATGTCCACAGCGTTGCTGGCGATCAGTGCCTCGGCGATGTCCAGCGCCTGCTCGCCGAAATCCGGCTGACTTACCCAAAGGCGGTCCATGTCGATGCCGAGTTTGCGGCCGTAGCTGGGGTCAAAGGCGTGCTCGGCGTCGATCAGCACGGCGTTACCGCCGAGCTTCTGGGCCTGCGCGATGGCCTGCAGCGCGATGGTGGTTTTGCCGCTGCTTTCGGGGCCGTAGATTTCGACAATACGCCCGCGCGGCAAGCCGCCGACGCCGGTGGCAACGTCAACCGCGAGGCTGCCCGTGGAGATGACATCCACCTGTTTGCGCGACTGCTCGCTCATGCGCATGATCGAGCCGTCGCCGAAGTTGCGGGCGATGCCGCTGAGCGCGTTCTGCAGCGCCTTTTCCTTCTCGGGGTTCATGGAAAGAACCTTTGCCTCTTCGCGTTCCTTCTTTGCCATGGCTTTCGTTCCTTGTGCTGTGCATGGCTGCCTGGGGGGCGGGCACGCCCCGCCCCCGTCACACAGGAGGAAGCCACGACACGCGCCAAGGGTAGCCGCCAGTGGCGACAAGAGTGGCTGCAGCGGCCGGGCCGCGCACACGGCGGATTCTGTCGCAATCCAACCGCGTGGGATGTCAGTAGTTGACGACCACAACCGATTGGGCTGACGGATTTCTTCGCTCACACCGCGGGTCTCGTGCGAAGCCTGCTCAATGGTCTCGGCTCGCGTGGGAACTGCAGTCTCTCGCAGAGACGCTGAGTCCCAGAGAACTGCATTGCCTTCTCTGCGTCTTTGCGCCTCTGCGAGAGTCGATTCATGCAGTGGCTGTGGCACTCCATGCGGCGCACCGCGAGCCTGCGTGCGGCAAATCAGTGTTTGGTTGCATACCACCCCGGTGCTATGCTGCGGGCATGCACGAGACGCCTTGGGGATTGATCTGCGTGATGTTCGCCTACGCCATTGCCGGCTGGGCGTGCCTGTTCGCGATTCATTACCACATTGTGCGCCGCCGCCAGCCGCGCAGTGCGCAGCAAGCCGCCCATGGCTATGGCGAATCCTGGCAGACGACGAATCAGTAACCGCTGAAGTTGAAGCAGCGAGTTGAAGGAACTTTACCTTCCCACTTTAACTTCCACGCCCAACTTCCTACTTTCCGTGCACTTGCATGCTGGAAGCCATCCGCCAATTGCTCAACGATGCACCGCTTGCGGCGTTGATGCTCGTCGTGACCTTCGGCTATGTCGCCGGGCGCATCGGGTGGCGCGGCATCGAAGCCGGCAGCGCCGGCGGAACACTGGGCATCGCGCTGCTTGCCGGATACTTCGGCTTGACCCTGGCAGACCTTTACGGGGGAGAAACCCCGGCGCTGACCATCGGCCAGTTGGGGTTCGCGCTGTTCATCTACTCCGTAGGCTTCGAGGCGGGCCCGCAGTTCATCGCCAGCCTGCGCTCGCGACGCGGGTGGAACTTTGTCGCGACGGGCTCGCTCGTTGTCATCTTTGCCGTGCTGCTGACGCTTGGCCTGGCGCTGCTGCTGGGCCTTGACGACTCGACAGCAGCCGGAGTCCTGGCCGGCGGACTGACCAGCGCGCCAACCTTCGCAGCCGCCAGCGACGAAGCCACAGATGCGGCGCGGCTGTCGGTGGCATTTGCGCTGACCTACCCGTTCGGCCTGGTGGGGCTGGTGTTGATGATCCAGATCCTGCCCCGGCTGACGCGGACCGATCTTTCGCGCGGCGCCGCCGCCGACACCGAAGACGACGCCCAGCGCGCCAAGCCCCGGGCGGGCACACCAGAGCTGACGCGCGCCTTTCGCGTGGACAAGGAAGACGTAATCGGCAAGCCGCTGCGCGAGCTGGACTTTACCAACCGTGCCGGATGCCTGATTTCGCGCATCCACCGCAGCCACGACGTGATCACGCCGGACGCCGGAACGGAGCTGAAGCTTGGTGATCATGTGCTGGTCGTTGGCCGGCTTGATGAGCTGCAGCAGTTCGAGTCACTGGTGGGGCCCGAGGTTTACAGCGCCGAGCTGCGCGAACGTCTGCCGGCGCCGCGGCGCATCCACATCTCCGCGCGCGGAGCAGTGGGCCGAAGCCTGCGCGAGCTGAACCTGATGGGCCGCTACCGCTGCATGATTCACAAGATCGAGCGCGGCCGCGAATCAATTGAACCGGGCGGCGAGATTGAGCTGCAACGCCACGACGTCGTTGAAGTCATCGGACAGCCCGACGCCGTGCGCGTGGTCGCCAAAGAGCTGGGTCGCTTTGAGCCCAGCACGAACACTACCGACATCGCGATCTACGCGGGCGGAATTGTGGCCGGCCTTGTCATCGGCAACATTCACTTTCGGCCGTTTGGATGGGACTTCTCGCTTGGCGCGGCGGGCGGGCTTCTGCTGGCGGGGGTGCTGCTGGCCTGGCTGCGGAATATCGGGCCGATCAGCGCCAACGTGCCCAAGCCGGCGCGGCAACTGGTGCGCGACCTGGGTATTCTGCTGTTTGTCGGCGAAACGGGGGTAGCCGCGGGCAACGCGCTGCACAACGGGATGGAATTCGTGGTGTGGCAGGTGATTGTCGCGGGTGTCTGTGTAACAATTGTGCCGGCGCTGGCGGCTTTGCTGATCGGGCGCTACCTGCTGCGCATGCGATCAATTGAGGTCTGGGGCAGCGTGTGCGGCGGCATGACCAGCAGCGCGGCGCTGGCGGCAGTAAAGCGCGCAGCCGACAGCAGCGAGCCGGCGATCAGCTACGCAGCCGCGTTTGCGGTCGCAAGTGTGTTAGTAACAGTCGCGGGGCAGGTGGTGATCCGGGTGCTTGTATAGGAGGCATGCTTATGGAAGGCACGTTCATCCGCGCGGGCGAGCGCATTCGTGAATGGCAGTCCTGGACGACGCTGCTTTTTCTGCTGGCGGTGCTTGGGTTGGTCATGGCCGCTTGCTTCGGCGCAGGCAAAGACCAGGTCTGAGGGTTTTTGGGAAGTGCCGCATGGCTTACGTTCGCCAGATTGAGCCTGACGACGCCGACGGGCTCGTGAAGAGGCATTACGACGCCGGGCTCAGGCGCGCGGGCAAGGTATTCAACATCCTGCGCATCCAGTCGCTGACGCCCGAGGCGCTAGATGCCACCATGCAGTTCTATGTGCGCGTGATGCACGGCAAGGGCCCCCTGCAACGCTGGGAGCGCGAGCTGCTGGCAACCGTAGTCAGCAAGATCAACGGGTGCGTGTACTGAATGCTCGCTCACGCAGAGGATCTGCGAACCACATCGGGTGACGACGCGCTGGCCAAGGCGGTGCAGAAAGACTTCCGCGCAAGCAGCCTCGAAGCCGCCCACAAGGCCCTGTGCGAATGGGCCGAGAAGCTGACACTGAAGCCAGCCAAGTGCAACCGCGACGACGTCGAAGGCTTGAAAGCGCATGGCTGGTCGGAAGAACAGATCGCCAGCGCAGCCCAGGTCATCGGGTACTTCAATCACCTGAACCGGCTTGCGGACGGCCTTGGCATCGACCTGGAACCCGAAATGCATTGACCGCCAAAGCGCCAAAGGCTCGAACAGCATGTGAACCACAGAGACGCAGAGAGCACAGAGAAGGGCAATGATGCAAGGCAGTTCTCTGTGAACTCTGTGCCTCTGTGGTGAACCTGCCTTTCCCTGATCGAGTGCGACGTCGATGACCCAGCAGACCTTTGGCGTCTTGGCGCTTTGGCGGTTGCTTCTAATCTGCCGCCATGAATGAACGCCTGCACAACTCGCGTTTTCTGCGCGCCTGCCGGGGCGAGGCAACCGACGTCACGCCGATCTGGCTGATGCGGCAAGCCGGCCGCTACATGCAGGAGTATCGCGACATCCGCGCGAAAACGACCTTTCTCGGCCTGTGCAAGACGCCCGAGTTGGCTGCGCAGGTTACGCTGGACGCGCAGCGCATCCTGGGCGTGGATGCAGCCATCCTGTTCGCTGACTTGCTGCCGATCCTCGAGCCGATGGGTTTGAAACTCACTTATGAGGAAGGCGAAGGCCCCAAGATTCACAACCCCGTGCGCACCGGCGCCGACGTTGACGCGCTGGCAACGCCCGACCCGCGCGAAAGCATGCCCTTTGTCGGCGAAGCCATCCGCATCATCCGCCGCGAGCTGCCGCCGGATATCCCATTGATCGGGTTCGCGGGTGCGCCGTTCACGCTGGCGGCCTACGCGATCGAAGGCAGCGCGTCGCGCAACTACCTGCACGCCAAAGGCATGATACTGGGCGACGCAGGGGCCTGGCGCGCGCTGATGGAGAAGTTCACTGCGCAGATCACGCAGTACCTGCAAGCGCAGATCGAATGGGGCGTACAGGCAGTGCAGATATTCGACTCATGGGTCGGGTGCCTGAGCCCAGCCGACTACCGGGAACACGTGCTGCCATGGGTTACTCGCGTGATCAAGGCAGTTGCGGGCAAGGTGCCGGTCATCTATTTCGGCACGGGCACAGCGACACTGCTCAACGACATGTACACCGCACGCCCGGACGTGCTGGGCATCGACTGGCACACGCCGCTAGCGTGCGGGTGGGAAACCGGCGCGCGCGCGGTGCAAGGCAACCTCGACCCGGTAGCCCTGTTCGCCCCGCGCGAGGTCGTGTTGCAAAAAGCGAAAGAAGTCCTCGAAGAAGCCGACCAGCGCCCGGAGGGCGTCGGCCACATCTTCAACCTCGGCCACGGCATCCTGCCGAAAACGCCGGTGGACAATGTGAAGGCGCTCGTCGATTTCGTGCACAATCAAAAGCGTTAGCCGCCAAGACGCCAAGAAATGCAGTTCCTTGGCGCTGCTTGGCGTCTTGGCGGCCTGTGCCACTTGAACTCGCGCCGCATTACTTCAATGGTGAGTGCTGCAGTGTTGCAGCACGGCGTTCCAGCCCCGCCCGCATCGTCGCGAGCATGGCAACCAGCAGCAACAGCAGCGCGGCGTTGCCTGGTGGATTGGTGCCGGCTGCGCAACCGTCTCCGCCGCCGCCACCGCCGGAGGCGCCAATCGAATAAAGCTCGTAGCCGTGTTGGTCGGTTCGCGCGACAAAGAACAGCCGGTTGCCGACGCGTGTGAGCTGGATCGGTGTGCTGTTGCCCATCCCGGGCTGGATATCGGCGACCAGCCTCGTGCCGCCGGGCGTGCCGTCACTGCGCCACAACTCGGCGCCATGGACAGGATCCCAGGCGGTGAAGTACAGGCTCCCCCGCGCGACGACGAAGGGCCCGGGAAGGCTGCTCTGAATCCCGGGCGCGATGTCTTTGACGAGCGTGGTGCCGGCGGGCGTGCCGTCTGTAACCCAGAGCTCGCGGCCCTTGTCGGGCGTAAGCGCCGTGAAATAGAGCTTGTTCTTGAAGTTGACGAAGTGGGCTGGATGGCTGCCTTGCGCGCCGGGCGAGATATCGACCAGCAATTGTGTGCCCGCTACCGTGCCGTCGCTGACCCACAATTCATGGCCTTCGTTTTCTGAGTAGCCGCTGAACAGAACCCTCTCACCGAGCACCCCCAGTCCCGTGGGCAAGAACTGCGGGCCGGGGGGCAGATCACTGATCTTGCGGGGCCCGAACACCGTGCCGTCCGAAGCCCACAACCCCGCGTCGCCGTTGCGGTTGGCAAAGAAAAACATGTCGTCGCCCATGCGCACGTGCAACGGCGCAGTGGGCGCGTACGCCACAGTGAAATTCAAGCTGCCTGATCCCGACGCGACACGAAGCCCGCTCCCGATGTGTGCGGTGCCTGAGGGTGTGCCGTCGCTGCGCCAGAACGTGCCGTTGTCCAACGAAAAATACAGTACACCGTCACTGACAAACGCCTTCTCAATCGTCTGGCCGAGTGTGCCCAACCCTTGCAGGAACTGGGTGCCTGAAACCCAGCCATCCGTGCGCCACAGCATCGCGCCGATGCCCGGTCCATACATTTCGACAAACACGCACGAGCCTGTGGCGCCCACAATTCGGCTATACACCTCGTGGTACGGCACGCCGGAAAGCTCAGGCATGCCGGCCAACGCGCCGTCTTTGCGAGATGCCCAGACGATCGATCCACCCGTGCCGCGGGTCTCGAAGATATCGTTGCCCTTCACGTGGTGGACCTGGCCGCGCGGAGGATCCATGGCGGCGATCGATAGAACTGTCTTCGTCACTTCCGCAGTGCCGTCGCTGCGCCACAGGTCGCATCCGGAGAGGGCACGGTGAAAGCGTCATCG
>CAZZBH010000053.1:0-10148 GCA_964652605.1 uncultured Planctomycetaceae bacterium | reverse complement strand
CACAGGTCGAGAGTGTCACCCTGAGTGGTGTCCCACCTGTGCGTCATCCACGCCACGCCGCCGTCTTCTGCGGCAAGCGTTACCTCCGGATGCTGACTCGAGTATCCGTGCTGATCCATCAGGTCCCGGCCGACGACCGGCGGGAACGTCAATCGGGTATTCACGCCACCATCTGTCAGCCACAGTTCCAGCGACGTCGACTGTGTCTGCGCCAGTTGCGCGACCCCGGTTCCGAGCCTGACGATCGCGCCTCCCGACCATCCGGGGTTCACTGTCGAGGCACCCGTGGCGCCGGCAGGGCCGAAGTCCACTCGATGCAGCTCATAGCCTGAGCTAGCGACGAAAAACACGTCGCCGCCCGCCACGATAGGCGGGTGGGCAAACTGCGCAGGGCCCGCGTTGGCGATCTGGTACGTGCCGCCGGGTGTGCCGTCGCTCTTCCATAGGTCGTAGGTAACGGTTGTCGCGCCGCCGCCAAACAGCAACTCACCGTTGTGCATCAGCGAACGGCTGTTCACATGCACCGCGCCAAGCAGGCTTGTGCCGGCAAACGTGCCGTCCGACACCCACAACCCGTCGGCTGAGTGCAGGAACAGCTTGCCCGCCTCGGCACCCACCACGCGAAAGTCTCCGGCAATCGGCAGATCGACGCGCACTGTGCCCGCCTGTGTGCCGTCCGTGCTCCACAGCGCGAGCCCCGTGCCGTCGTTCGCTGTCAACCATGCCAAGCCGCCGTCGATGTGCAGATCGTCGCCCGTGACGCCAGCCGCCTGCCCCGGGTTGATGTCCCGCACAACGGTCGTGCCCGCAACCGTGCCGTCTGAGATCCACAGCTCCCGGCCCGTAGAGAGCTGGCCCGCAATGAACAGCACCGAGTTTCCAAAAGCCGACAAATTCTGCGGTTGGGCCGACCCCATGAAACTCGCCAACTCAAGCGTACTGGCTGCCGTGCCGTCGCTGACCCACAAGCCGGTCGAAGTGGTTGTCCGCGCGGGAAAATAGAATCGATTGCCCGCCGTCGCCGGCGGCCCGCCGCTGTCGGTCAGAAAGCATTGCACCAGTTGCTCCGTGCCCTCGGGCGTGCCATCGGTGCGATACAAGCCCGAGGCGGCCATTTCTTCATGCGAGTACGCGGTGGGCATGGACGGAAAGGAGCGCCCGAACAGGAAAAGGCAGTCACCATTCAACTCGGCGGCCTGCAACCTTGGATAGCCTGACAGTGCGGGCATCAGGTTCGCGACCTGGCGTGTGCCCGCGGGCGTGCCATCCGTAATCCACGGGTTGGTCATGCCGCCGGGAGAGGTGGAAAGAAACATGGCGCGGTCGTCGCAGCCGCGCAGGTCAAGGCGAATGGCCCAGGCTTCGTACGTGCCGGCGCCGATGTCTTTGACCAGCGCCTGCGCGGTGGCATGCGCAGCAAGCAGCACGGCAATCATTGTGGCAAGAAGTGCGCGACTCATGGCAACTCTCCCAGTGAACGGAAGGTGCCCGACCCCCAACAATCGCGCCGCACAGACTACCCGCATCAACAGCCAGCCGCAACCCGATTTCGAAAGTGACACACACGCCATTTCTATTCTTGCAGCGCCAGCCGGACGGGCGCAGATCTTGTTGGCACGCCAAGAAGAGCAGTTCCCTGGCGCTGCGTGGCGTCTTGGCGGCCAACGCAGCTTTACTCCGCCGAAGTCTTGGCGAGTTCGAAGATCACGAAGTTGGGCGCGCGGAACAGGTCTTCGAGGCCGGGCGCGCGCTTGAGCTGCTCGGCGTTGGGCGTCGGCTCATGCATCCGTTGCAGCGTGAACCCGTGGTCGAGGAAACAGTTGACGTGGGTGCTCATCATGCGGTGGAACTGGGTCAGCACGAACGTCGAGTTGAACGAAAACGGCGTGTCGCGCGGGCCCTCGCGCCCGTAGTCGTCAAGGATATAGCACAGTTTGCGGCGGTCGGCGCCGCGCAGCCACGGCCCGCGACCAGTCGTCATCGGCGACAGGTTGCAGACCAGAAACCGCCCGCCCGGCTTGAGCACGCGGTAGGCGTTGCGCACGACGGCATCCATGTCGGCGACGTCGATCAGCGTGACGTAGGAGACGGCAAGATCAAAAGACGCATCGGGCACACCTGCCAGGTCTTCGATGTCGCCAAGCAGGTAGGTCTCGCGCTTGCCCTTGTGCGCGTTGGCGTGTTCGATGAAGGCTGGCTGCAGGTCAACACCGAGGGTTGTGGCGCCACGAGCGGCCAGCATGCGGCAGAACCGCCCCTCGCCGCACCCCAGGTCAATCACGCGAAGACCCGAGACATCGCCCGCCAGCGCCAGCATCCAGTCGTCCAGGATGCCCACCCGAGCCTCATCCCGCCCCTCCCGCATCCGAACAATCCACTCGGCGGAGAAGTCGGTCCACTGGGTCTGCAGTGTGTCCTTGTTCGCCATGCCTCAAACGCGCTCGAAGTGATTAGTGGCGGACTGCCTGGTCATTGATCCAATTGAAGGTCGCAGCGCCATCCGTGTTTGGTTTCGCGCAGCATGCCAGCCGGAATCAGTGTGTTGTTGCCGACGCGCACGAGCACATAGGGAAGATCGGGGGGCATGCTGGCCCTGTACGAATGCGTAGCGATATCGAAGTTGCCTATACGCTCCAGCTTCATGTCCCCGAGTTCGCTGCGGTCACTGTAGGTGAACGGGCCGCTCATCTGCCTGTCCGTTTGGAACAACGCGACGGGATTCTTGGAGTCCGGCTGCCAGTTCATGGTGCCGAACACTTCCACAAATCTTGACCTTGAAACCCAGGCAGCCACAGTCACCGACGTCTGGCGACGCGTATCCAGGTTGCCACCACCCCCGTGCGACGAGCCAATCGACCACCGTCCGTGTTGTGGCAGCATGACGCGGGCAACGCCGTTCGGCCCCGTTGTCACCCGAAACCGGTAAACTCTTCTCGGTTCCCGCGAGGAGGAGGCTCCATACACCCTGACGCCGGGCGCAGGAACTCCTTGCTCCGTTGCCTTCACCTCAATCTCGACGGCTTGTGGCAACTCGATGCGGAGATTCGATTCGCTGGCAGCCACGTCTTGCTCGATCGAGATCGAGTTGGCTCGGACCGTCACGTTTCCGTCGATCGCCGGAGTCTGAAGGACGACTTCCTCGCCTAAAGCGGCCACCCAATCCATCATGGGGCCGCCATTTCCATTCCACGACGCGGAAACGGATTGCGCGCCCGGTACCTGGATCGTCAGCGTCCGCGCTTCCCGCAATTCGATTACGATACCCCGTCCGGGCGGCGCATCGGTGTAGCCGGCCATTCCCCGCCAATGCGCGTAAACCACCGCAGCCCTGTCGCTCGTTGCAGCCACTTGAAATCGACCGCCTTCGTCTGTGAGCGTTTCATCCGGTACTCCAGGCAAGCCGGCCCGAACGCGCGCTCCCGCCACCGGTCGTCCTTCATGCACGACCGTGCCCGACCAGGTCCTCGCTGGCCGAAGGTCCACTTTCCATTGGCCGCCGTCGCGCCACGCCGAACTAAGCCATCCGCTGTAGGCGAGAGATCCGTCCTGTCGTCGCACCTCGATGGCACGCCGACGACCAGCAAACGTCAGTTCGCAAATGGGCAGAAAGACGCGCAGAGGGCCGGCTTCGATCTTCGGGAGTGTTGCGGTGCCGCCCTCGCCAACCTTCACAGTCATGCCATTGGTCCAGGCTATCGGCGCGCCATCGCTGTCCTGCAGCACTACCCACACGTCGGGCACGTTCAGTGTGACAGGCAAGATCCGTTCCGTTCCCGGCGGGCCCAACACAGTCGTGCCGAGTAAAGTGCCGGAATCGCTGTAAATCATTACTCGTGCATACGCATCCAGACCAGTGAGCCTCGCTTCCGACTCGCCGCCGGCGTGCTTGAGTGTCCTGCCTTGCTCAATCTCTACTCGCAGCGGTGGCAATGGGCCGTCCGCCAGCACCAGCAGACTGGCGCTCGGCAGCAAGTGGATGGTCGCGTGCGCTTCTCCGGGCGCACACGAGATGGAGCCAATCCAATCACCCTCGCCGGCACGAAGCTCCGACTGCGAACTGGAGATGACAGCGAAGTAGAAGCGGCCGTCGTCGCCGGTAAGATCCAGAGTTTCTGTGGTGCCACCGTGGTACTGCACGACGACGCAATCACCTGCCGGCTCACCCTCGCGAAGCACGATCCCCTGCCCGAACAGGCGCTCGAGTTCGCACCGCATTTCACCCTCGGTTGCCTCCGCCGGTTTGATGTCAGCTCCTCTATAGCCGCGAGCTAAGACGCGCGCCGACGAACACTCCGCCGGCACGAGGCACTCACCTTCGCGGCTACGCAACACCGCGCCGGCACTTCCTGCCGACGCGAGCGAAACCGTGAAGTCCTCGATTGGCGCCATGCTCCCAGAATCGAAGCACCGCACAACGATGCGCGAAATGTCGGCGGCCTCAGAACTCAGCGGTGGGGCCGGGTCGATTTCTTCTGATGTCGGAAGACTTGGCGGATCGCTCGGGATCACCTCGTCGCAGGGAGGACTGGCAGTGGCGTCTTCCAGCCGCTCCGTGGCATCCTGCGCACCTTCAATGCCCGACGTTTCGTTCGCGCGCACATTCAGCCCTGGATCGCGGTTCGAGTAGATCAAACCGGCTATCACTACCAGTGCGATCAATAGAAGGATTAGCACAAGCCGTCCTGAAAGCCGCATCGGATTTGCTCCCCAGGGGTCGCCACAGCTGGTCGGGGATTGCTTGAGCGGCCGATTGTACTGGCGACCCCGGAGCAAATGTCAACGAAAATGCCCGACCGCACTTGGCCGGGCAATTCGTTCAAGGTGCCACGCAGCTACTTCTTGCCGTCTTTTACGCTGTAGTCCGCGTCCACTACCCGGTCGTGGCCGGTTCCGCCGGGATACGCTTCAGGCTTCACGGAAGGGGGCGCTGTCTGACTCTGCCCGCTTCGATTACTGTGGTCATCCCTTCCCAAGCGGCAACTTGCTTCCATGCCGCAAGCACGACGCGCAAATACTGCGCGGTATCGGGGATGTCCACGCGAATGAGCACGAGGCCCTTCACGCCGGATTGCTTCTGGCGATACACGATGTCGGCGAAATCCAGGTCGCCGGTCAAAAGCAGGCGCTGCTGCCTGACGGCCATCTCAAACACGTCGGGGTCGGGCGCTTCCGGGGCTATCTCGGAAACCCACACAACGTCATGGCCGGCGTCGCGAAGAGCTTGAACCAGCGCGCGCCGTACATTCTCGTCCGCAAGGATGTTCAAGGGCTACCCCGGAATGGCGGCCAACCGCTCCGAGCCGAGGTATTCAGCGGCGTAGGCAATACAAGCCTGGACGCCCTCGCGCGTGAGTGTGGGATACTCCTGCAGCAGCTGGTCGTTGGTCCACCCGTTGCCCAGGTGCCGCAGAACTTGCTCGACGGCTATCCGCGTGCCAGCCACTCGCGGGCGCCCCGCAAGGACATTGGCATCAATGGCGATGTGCTTCTTCCAGTCCATGCACGCAGTGTAACTTCAACTCAGGCGCGCCGACAAGCCGCCGCCACGCCATGAATGCGAAGCGACCGGCGGTGTGGGAATGTCCCTGGCGCCGGTCGCTAAGCAATCTGAATGTCGTTGCCTATTTCTTGTCGTCTTTGACGCTGTAGTCGGCGTCTACTACTCGATCGTTGCTGCCTCCGGTCGCGCCGTTGCTGGCTGGGCTGTCGCCCATGCCTCCGCGCTTGGCGTAGTCTTCGGCTTGCTTTCGCATTTCTTCTTGCTGCTGCGGGCTGCTGCTTTGGTACATCTTTTCTGCGAGCTTGTGTGAAGCCTTGGTGAGCTCCTCGGTGGCCGCCTTGATCTTGGCTACTTCGTCGCCCTTGATGGCTTCTTCCAGCGCGGTCTTCTTGGCTTCGATGTCCTTCTTCTCGTCCTCGCTGATCTTGTCGCCGTGGTCCTGCAGCATTTTGCCTACGCTGAAAGCCATGCGGTCGCCGTCGTTCTTGGCGTGGATCAGCTCGATGCGCTTCTGGTCGTCGCCCGCGTGCTTCTCGGCCTCCTGCTTCATGCGCTCGATTTCTTCCTTGCTCAAGCCGCTGTCGCTCTTGATCTCGATCTTGGCTTCCTTGCCGGTGCCCTTGTCCTTGGCGGACACCTTAAGAATGCCGTTGGCGTCGATGTCGAAGCTCACCTCGATCTGCGGCATGCCGCGCGGCGCGGGCGGGATGCCCGTCAGGTCAAAGCTGCCCAGCAGACGGTTCTGCGCCGCGATCGGCCTTTCACCCTGAAAGACCTTGATCGTCACGCCGGTCTGGTTGTCGGCGGCTGTGCTGTAGGTCTGCGTCTTGCTGGTGGGGATCGTGGTGTTCTTGGGGATCAGCACGTTCATTTCGCCGTGCAGCACCTCCACGCCCAGGCTCAGCGGTGTGGCATCGAGCACCAGGATGTCCTTGAACTCGCCGGTGGCGACGCCGCCCTGTACAGCGGCACCCAGCGCGACCACCTCATCGGGGTTCAAGCCGCGGTTCGGCTCGCGCCCGAAGATCTCCTTGCAGATCTGCTGCACGCGCGGGATGCGTGTGCTGCCGCCTACCAGCAGGGCTTCGTCGATGTCGCTGGCTTTGACGCCGGCCTCTACGAGCGCCTGCTTTGTGGGCCCGATCAGTCGCTGGAACAGGCCCTCAGCGAGTTGTTCAAACTTGCTGCGGCTGATGGTCATCTGCAGGTGCCTTGGCCCGCTCTGGTCGGCGGTGATGAAGGGCAGGCTGACTTCGGTCTGCTCGGTTGAGCTGAGGTCGCACTTTGCCTTTTCCGCGGCTTCCTTCAGGCGTTGCAGCGCCATCTGGTCTTTGCGCAGGTCGATGCCTTCCTTCTTATTGAACTCATCGGCGATGTAGTCAATCAGCACCTGGTCGAAATCGTCGCCGCCCAGGTGGCCGTCGCCGGTGATGCTGAGTACCTGAAAAACGCTTTCACCCTCGTCGCTGCTGACTTCCAGCACGCTGACGTCGAAGGTGCCGCCGCCAAGATCAAACACCGCAAACTTGCCCTGCTTGCGTTTATCCAGCCCGAACGCGACGCAGGCGGCTGTCGGCTCTGGCAGCAGTCGCAGGACCTTCAGGCCCGCGATTTCGCCGGCCTCTTTGGTGGCTTGGCGCTGTGCGTCATTGAAGTATGCGGGTACGGTGATGACGGCTTGGGTGACCGGCTCGCCGAGGTAGGTCTCAGCGGTTTTCTTGAGGTCGCCGAGAATCATCGCCGAAAGTTCCTGCGGTGTGTACTCCTTGTCGCGCGCCTTGACCTTCACCATCTCGTGCGATGCGCCGGTGACTTCATAGGGCACCAGCTTTTCTTCATTAGAGACTTCGTTGTGGCGCCGCCCCATGAAACGTTTGATTGAAAAGACCGTGTTGCGGGGGTTGGTGACGGCTTGGCGCTTGGCCATCTGGCCAACCAGGCGCTCGCCGCTTTCGGTGAACGCGACGACGCTGGGCGTCAGGCGCGCGCCTGCGGGGTTTGCAATCACCCGCGGTTCTTTGCCCTCCATTACGGCGACAACGCTGTTGGTCGTGCCGAGGTCGATTCCGATTGTCTTAGCCATGTCTGCTCCCTGTTGTGGCGCAAAAGCCGAACTGTATGCCGAACACGAGAGCAAGGACGGTGCCAACGCAGCCACAGAACGCGCAAAGCCTTCAATCCGGGCGATTTCGACGGCTTTGCGGCGCCGGGGCGCCTGCCATTTGTGCAGATTCGGCAGAGTGGTACGTCAGCAGCCGTCGGCCCTGCCAATCTGGCGCAATGCCAGCCGCCCCGCCGTTGCGCCTGCGCACCAATTCCGTTTGAATCAGCGCGGAGGATTCCATGGGTCAGCCGCTAGCCCTCGTCCTGCGCGCCGCGGGCACCAACTGCGAACGCGAAACTGCCTGGACCCTTCGCCAAGCCGGCGCTGGCGTCGATATCGTGCACGTGAACGAGCTGCTGCGTGAGCCTGCCCGCCTGCCTGACTACCAGTTAATCGTGATCCCCGGCGGGTTCAGCTATGGCGACGACCTGGGCTCTGGCGTGGTGTTCGCCAACCAGCTTCGCACGCGGCTCAAGAAGCCGATTGAAAAGTTTATTGAGGATGGCGGCTTGATCCTGGGCATCTGCAACGGCTTTCAGGTGCTGCTGCGGGCTGGTCTGCTAACGGGCCACGACGTGTTTGACGAGCCGCCGCGCGCCACGCTGGCGTGGAACCTCTCCGGCCGCTACGAAGACCGCTGGGTCGATCTGCGCATTGTCAGTGAGCGCACACCGTTTGTCTCGGGCCGCAAGATCGTGAGCTACCCTGTCGCGCACGCCGAAGGCCGCTTCACCGCCAGCGACGAGGTGCTGGACGAGCTAGAGCAGGACCAGCAGATCGTCTTTCAGTACGTTGACCAAAGCGGCAAGCCGACACAGGACTTCCCGTTCAACCCCAACGGCGCGGCGCGCGCAATCGCGGGCATTTGCAGCAAGAGCGGCCAGGTGCTGGGCCTGATGCCGCACCCCGAGCGCAACGTTCGCCCGTTTCATCACCCGGAATGGAAGCGTCACCCGGCACGCGAGCACGGCGACGGGTTTGAACTGTTCCAGAACGCGGTGCGCAGCGCCGGCCAGCTCGTGAACTGACACACCCCCGCGCAGTAACCTGCGGATTCATTGACCGGTTCAAAACGCACATCCGTTTGAATACATGGGCGAGGTGTGCCATTGCCGCCTTGTTTGGTATCCTTGGACCAGTCATGAACGCCCGAATCTTTTTGCTCCTGATTGTCACCCTCGCCTTCATGGCGCTGCTGGCATTTACAGCACAGCCGGGGCTAACGGACCTGCTGCCGGTGTTTGCCGCCTTCATCGCGGTCTTCGCCTTGATACATGCAGCGGTGGCTGGGCTGGTTGCGCGCGCCAGAAGCCGGGCGCAACTGCTGCAGAATCTCTCGAGCATTGACTTTGCCGCCATTGCCGGTGCGCCCCCTCGCGCGCTGCTGGCTGGCGTGATCGTGTTCGGATTGCTGAGCGTAGTTTTGCTTGCCGGGTCGGTGATGCTGCTGGACCAGCGCCTGGTGCCTGAGGGCGGCTTTGCCATGCTTCTTGCACTGGGCATGCAGTCGCTGGCGCAAACCCGGGCATCAGACTACGCGCATTGGCGTAGCGCCGTACAGGATGCGCGTCGGCGGAAGTTGTGGCGTGCCGCGCGCCAGGTGGATAAAATGAGGACGCGCCCGGGCGCCGGTGCTATACTCAATGCGGGGGCAGTTTCCGGGCCGAAAGGACCGCACCATGATGAACCCTTGGGATCGTGAGAATACCTGGCGCGAGCCGCCGGGCGGCAACGAGGCGCCGGCAGCCGGCAACGGCTGGGCATGGCTCATCGCGGTGATTGTTGCAGTGGTGGCGCTGGTGGTCTTTTCGCGCAGCAACGGCAACCACCTGGTGCTGGTGCCGATCGGTATTTCGGTGTTTTTCATGTTCATGTTCCTGCTGAACCACCGCCGCGAAGCCCGCAGACTTGAGGCATCGCGCAGGGTGCAGCGACTTGCAGATGCCGCAAGGCGCGCACAGGACGGGCCCGAGGCCATGGGGTTCGAGCCGCCACAGCCGGCACGCGACGACGCCTCACTGCGGCGCGTGTTTGACCGCTTTGACATGAAGGTGATCGAGCACGGGCGGAACAACAAGTGGGAGCCGAAGCAGATTTCGTCGCTGCTTGAGATGGCTCGCGATTACGTAGATACGCCGCACGCCAGCCTGCTGCTGAAGCGCAGCGAGGAAACGGAGCTTGAACGGCACCTCGACGCGGCGCTTGAGCGAGCGCTGCTGCAATACGACATAGCCAACAACCGCAAAGGCGACGACCGGCGAGAAAGCCACTACTACGACGACGCCCCACCGTTCTAGCCTTTCGAGACATCTGAAACCGGCATACGGGCGACGTTCACGTCGCCCGCGCCCTTGGCGTGCATGCGAGGGCGATGCAAGCATCAACCGTACGGGCGACGTTTATGTCGCCCTCACCCTTGGCATGCACCGCGAGGGCGATGCAAGCATCGCCCGTACGGGCGACGTTCACGTCGCCCTCAGGCTTGGGGGTGCTTTCGAGGGCGATGCAAGCATCGCCCGTACGGGCGACATTTATGTCGCCGTC
>CAZZBH010000052.1:0-25043 GCA_964652605.1 uncultured Planctomycetaceae bacterium | reverse complement strand
GGGCACGATCATCTTTGCCGTGACCATTATCGTCTGGGCGCTTGCGTACTTCCCCCGCGACAGTGCCCTCATGGAGCAATACGACCACCAGATCGCGGCAGCCGAGGCGCGCTACGACGAGCGCGTGGCAGGCATTGCCCGCGAGCACGGCTACGACGCCGCGGCCATGCAGACAGACGACAAGGTGGCAGCGGCGCTTGCTGAACTATCAGCGTTGAACCAGACCCACGAAGCTGCAAACGAAGAGGCAAGCGCGGAGATTGAAGTTCCAACGGAGCTTGAAGAAGAGGTTCGTCAACTGCGCGAGGCATACACGGCGTCGCTCCTAGAACTCAAGCGACGCCATGAGGGTGCATTTGAAGTCGCCTCCGACGTGTTGACGGCCCAGGTTGAGCGCGACGCACGCGTGGCGACCTTTGAGCAGGAGCGCGATGGCGCACTGCTTGCCGACAGCTTTCTTGGCCGTGCCGGCCATGCAATTGAGCCCGCGGTCAAGCCGCTGGGCTGGGACTGGCGCATCGGCATGGCGGCCATCGCAAGCTTTCCGGCCCGCGAGGTGATCGTGGCGACGCTGGGGACGATCTTCAACCTCGGCGAGCAGGACGAGGAATCGGAGTCGCTTCGCACAGTGCTTCAAAACGCCACCGACCGCGACGGCAACAAACTGTTCACGCTTGCGACCGCGCTCAGCGTGATGGTCTTCTTCGCCCTGTGCGCACAGTGCGCAGCCACGCTGGCGGTAATGCGCCGCGAAACCAACTCATGGAAGTGGCCGATTGCCAGCTTTGTGTACATGACCGCCTTGGCCTACATTGCGGCGCTGGTGACCTACCAGGTAGCGTCGGCGCTGGGAGCCTAGATGGAAATTGCCATCGTGATCGCCGTGGTAGCCGCAGCCGTTCTGTTCGGCGCATGGCGCGTATGGCGCACGCTGCGGGTATCCCAAGGCAAAGGCGAAGGCCACGCCTGCGGCAAGTGCCCGGCAGCCACCACCCACTTGCATGGATAGCAGGAGCCCCGGCTGGAAGGCCGGGGGTTCGCGAAGCGAACGAATCGGCACCGCGCGGTGCTGGAGCGGGCGTTTGGGCGGTGTTACGGATGTAGTCGCTTGTCGCGCGGCGAAACGCCGCGCGACCCCCGGCGTTCCCGCCGGGGCTTCTGTTCCTAGTATGGTCCCGGGAGACTTACTTGATCACGCAAGACCAGATCGCCGATTCACTCTCGCAGATCACGCGCATCAAGCGCGTGTCGGGCAATGAGCACGGCGTGATCGCCTGGTTCGTTGAGCAGTTCAAGAAGCACGGCCTGCAGTACAAACAGTCAGGCCGCAACCTGCTGGCTTGGCGCGGATCGGGCAAACGGCGCCTGCTCTTTAACACACATACAGACACCGTGCCGCCCAACAAGGGCTACACCCGCGAGCCGTGGGACGGCGCGCGCGAGAACGGCCGCGTGTACGGCCTCGGCAGCAGCGACGCCGGCGGCTGCCTGATGGGCATGTTCTACGCGCTATTGTCGGCAAAGTTCGACGAAACCACCTGCACGCTGATGTTCGCGCCGACCTGCGACGAAGAGATCCAGGGCGAGGGTTTCGAAATCTTCCGCGACGAAATTCCTGAGTTCGAAGCCTGCATCACCGGCGAGCCGACCAATTGCGAGGTCTGCACAGCCGAGCGCGGCATGTTCAAGCTCGACATGAAAACCAGCGGCAAGAGCAGCCACGCCGCGCGCCCCTGGCAGGGCGACAACGCCGCCTACCACGCCGCGCGCGACATCCTCAAAGTAGAAGAGTTGTACGAAAGCTTCCCGGAGCGCGACGACCTGCTGGGCCGCACCACGCTTGCGGTCACGATGGTGAACGGAGGCGTCGCCCGCAACGTCGTGCCCAGCGAAGTGAAGTGGGTGATCGACGGCCGGACGATCCCGCAGCTCGACAACGCCGAAACGATCAAGCGGGTAAAAGCCGCCATGAGTGAGCACACCTGCGTCGAGCGCGAAAAAGCCCGCTTCGGCGTGTGGCAGCGCAATCCCAACGACCCGCTGGTGCAATGCGCCTGCCGCGCCGGGCAGCGCGACAAGACGATCGCCTTCGGCGGAGTGTCAGACGCGTGGTGGAACGACAAGGCGCAGGGGTTGATCCTAGGCCCCGGCCTGCCCGAGCTAAGCCACGCCGCCAACGAGTACCTCGAGGAAAAAGAGCTGTGGCGCGGGTACGAAATCTACAAGAAGACGGCCGAGCTTTACTTGGCCTCTTGAGGATGTGCATTTGAACCACAGAGACACAGAGGCACAGAGAATCAATGCGCTGAGCGAGCGCATCATTGGCTTCTGCATCGAGATTTATCGCGCGCTTGGGCCTGGCTTGCTCGAGTCGGCATATGAAGAGTGCCTGTGCTTTGAACTAGCTTCAGCAGGCATCGCGTTCCAAAGTCAGGTCGCGCTGCCCGTAGAGTACAAGGGAATCAAGCTCGACTGCGGTTACCGATTGGACATCTTCGTTGAAACCCTGATCGTAATCGAATTGAAGGCTGTCGAGAAAGTGCTTCCGATCCACGAGGCGCAACTCTTGACCTACCTGAAGTTGACCGGCGCACCGTTGGGACTGCTGATCAACTTCAACGTACCGCTGCTGAGGGACGGCATCATCCGCCGCAAGAATGGCAATTGGTAGTTCTCTGTGACTCCGTGACTCTGTGGTGAACAAATGTGGGCAGGAAGATTCAGCGGCAAGCCGGACAAGCTGATGCAGGAGTTCAGCGAGTCGGTGTCCTTCGACAAGCGCCTGTGGCGCGAGGACATCGAGGGCTCGCTGGCCTACGCCGCTGAGTTGCAGCGCATCGGCATCCTGAACGAGCAGGAGCTGGCTGACATCCAGCGGGGCTTCGCGCAGATCAAGGAAGAGATTGATGGCGGCAAGTTCAACTGGCGCGTCGAGCTCGAAGACGTCCACATGAACATCGAAGCCCGCCTAACCGAAATCATCGGTGACGCGGGCAAGAAGCTACACACCGGCCGCAGCCGCAATGATCAGGTGGCGACGACGTTCAGGTTATGGTGCGCGGTTGCGCAGTCAGAGATTGCTCAAGCGCTGTCCGAGTTGAACAAGACCATCCTCCGCCGAGCAAAAGAGTGCGTGGACATCATCATTCCCGCATACACCCATTTGCAAAGGGCGATGCCAGTTCGCATGGCGCATCAATTGCTGGCGTACTTCGACATGATGAACGGGTGTCAGGGTGTCGTCGAGATGACTGTCTACTCCTGCCGTGGGCAATTGCCTCTAGGGAGCGGAGCGTGCACGGGCAACAGCTTCAACGTCGACATGAGGAAGATGGCGGAGGAGCTGTATTTCGAAGGTGGCCCGGCAACAAACTCGATGGAAGGCGTTTCTGATCGGTTCTTTGCTCTGGATCTTGTGTATGCCTGTGCGGTAACGATGACTCAACTTTCGCGCATCTGTGAGGACCTGATCCTCTGGTCGAGCGCGGAGTTCGGGTTCGTTACTCTCGGCGACGCGGTCACCACCGGCTCCAGCATCATGCCTCAGAAACGTAACCCGGATGCCTGTGAGCTGGTTCGCGGCAAAACGGGGCGTGTGGTTGGGCACTTGATGGCGTTGTTCACGCTGCTCAAGGGTCTGCCGATGACCTACAACCGCGACCTTCAGGAGGACAAGGAAGCGGTGTTCGACGCCACCGACCAGACGCTGGCTTGCCTGCGCGTGATGGCGCTGGTGTTCAGCAAAGAAAACTTCAAGGTCAATCGCGAGCGCATCCAGCAGCACCTCGATTCCGGCTCGGGTTACATGGAAGCCATGAACGTCGCCGACTGGCTTGTGATGCAGGGCGTGCCGTTCCGCGAGGGCCACGACATAACCGGCCGGCTTGTAAAGTACGTCGAGCAGAAAGGCATGCGCTTCGCCGACCTGACGGCGGAAGACCTGGCGGCTGTCGATGCACGGCTGAAACCCGAGTTGCTTAACGAGCTGTCACTCGAAGCGCTGGTGGAGCGCAAGCAGGTTTATGCAGGCACAGCCAAGGCGCGGGTGCTTGAGCGGCTTTCGGAACTGAAGTCATGGCTTGGAGAGAACAGCAAATGACCAATAACCAATTACCAATTACCAATAACCAATGAACGGCGGCTAGCCTCGCTCCATTGGTTATTGGTCATTGGTTATTGGTAATTCGCTGTTGGGACCTGGATGGACAAACGAGATGGCTGACAAGACATGCATACTGGCCTACTCCGGCGGGCTGGACACTAGCTTCTGCATTCCGTTCATCCGGGAGGAGTACGGGTACGACGTCTCCACGGTCATGATCGACACCGGCGGGTTTTCTGCCGATGACCTGAAACGTGCCGAAGAACGCGCCAACCAGCTTGGCGCGAAGCAGCACCTGGTGCTCGACGGCAAGCCCGAGGTTTTCAATCGCTTTGTGCGCTACCTTTTGTTCGGCAACGTCCTGCGCGGCGGTACGTATCCGCTTTGCGTTGCGGCTGAGCGCGTGGTGCAAGCCAGCATGGTGGCTGAGTACGCCGTGAAACATGGCGCAGCCGCGGTCGCGCACGGCAGCACGGGCGCAGGCAACGACCAGATTCGCTTTGACGTGGCGATGAGTGTGCTGGCGCCGGGCCTGAGGATGCTGGCGCCGATCCGCGAGCACAGCCTTTCGCGCAAACAGGAAACCGAGTACCTGGCCAAGCACGGCGTGGAGATTCCGCCCAAGACCACCGAGTACAGCATCAACGCCGGCATGTGGGGCACCACCATCGGCGGCAAGGAGACCCACGATAGCGCGACCACCGTGCCCGACGAAGTCTTCGAGCAAGCCGGCAAAAGCCACCCCAAGGCGCAGCCCCAGACCATCAAGATCGTCTTCGAAAAAGGCGTGCCCGTGGCATTCGGCGACAAACGCTACGAGCCGGAGCGGCTGATCGAATTGCTCAACGCCATGGGCATGACCTACGCGCTGGGCCGCGGCGTGCATCTCGGCGACACGATTGTCGGCATCAAGGGGCGGGTGGCGTTTGCGGCGCCGGCTGCACTGATGCTGATCGCCGCGCACCGTGAACTGGAAAAGCTGGTGCTGACGAAGTGGCAGCGCTTCTGGAAGGACCACGTCAGCGACTTCTACGGGACGATGCTGCACGAGGGCCAGCCGTTCGACCCGGCCCTGCGCGACATTGAGGCGATGCTGGAGCACAGCCAGGAGCGTGTAACCGGCGAAGTCGAGATCGCCGTACAGTACGGCAGCTTTCGAGCGGGAGGGATTTCCAGCCCGCATTCGTTAATGCACGCCGCAGCCGGCAAGTACGGCGAGGAGTTCAGCCTGTGGAGCGGCCAGGACGCAGCCGGTTTCGGCAAGATCCTGTCGATACCGTCGCGGTTGGCGGAGGCATCAAGACTGCTCACCGCGGAGACGCAGAGACGCGGAGACAGCGAAAAAGTTGAGTAGTCACAGGTGCAGCACTCTGCGCCTCCGCGCCTCTGCGGTGTGCTGTATTGTAGAAAACGAGGAACCGGCGATGACAGAACATGGTGAAGTCGGCTCGGCAACCGAGACAGGCAAGTTTCAGAAGGACAAAGCTGTGGAAATTCGAGTTCACAAGATTGCCAGCGTGGTGCACCGCCTGAACCTGCATAAAGACGAGCGCGTGATCACCGAGAACCTGGAAGCCAAGGCCGGCAACGTGATCGTCGTGCGCGCGCTGGGCGAAAAGACCACCTACGGCGAGCTGGAACTCGAAGAAGGCCGCATGGCCAAGATCTTCGAAGGCGACATCCTGATTGGCGCGCTGGGTGCGCGCAACGCGCTGAAGGGCTACGTGGGGCGTGTTCCGGACAGCATTTCTTCCGGCGACGTGCTGCACATGCTCAACCTCGGCGGCGTGATCGGCAAATGCACCAGCGCCAACAAAGACCTGGGCGCGCCGCTCAAGGTCGAGGTGATCGGCATGGTCGTGCGCAAGGGGCGCATTCTCAACCTCGTCGATTCCAGCATCGCAGACCATGACCGCATTGAGCCCGGCATGAAAGTCCCAATCGTCGCGGTCAGCGGCACCTGCATGAGTGCGGGAAAAACCAAAGCCGTGGCTGAGCTGTGCCAGTTGCTCACCCAGCGCGGCCTGCGCGTCAATGCCGGCAAACTCTCCGGCGTCGCTGCGCGGCGTGACCTGTTCAGCTTCGAAGATCACGGAGCGCGCCGCACGTTAAGCTTCGTGGATACCGGCTTGCCCAGCACAGCCAACCTGGAAAGCATCGCCTCGTTGAGCAAGACAATCATCAACAACCTGGCCGAGGACAAACCCGACGTAATTCTGCTTGAGCTGGGCGATGGCATCATCGGCGGGTACGCGGTGATGACCTACTTCGAGGATGAGGAGCTTTTCAAGCACACCCGCGTGCACATCTGTTGCGCGAACGACCCCGTTGGCGCGTTCGGGGCCAAGCGCATATTCGACGACCTGGGGCAGCGAATAGACATCTTGAGCGGGCCAGCGACCGACAACGAAGTAGGGCGCGCCTACATCAAAGAAAAGCTGGGCATCACCGCCGTAAACGCCCGCACTGACCCCGAGGTGCTTGCAGACGAAGTCTGCAAGCTGCTGGGGCACATGGACCTGGTGGGGCTGCGCGACGAGGGGCCGCTGGCGGAGTGACCATGGGGCAACGACGCCAACCACTGACTTTGAAGTACTGGCCGGTGACGGTCTCCATCCTGGCTGCGTTCGTGGGGTGGGAGCTGTATCTCGCGCACGCCGAGGTGCGCCCGATTGAATGGCTGTGGATTGGCCTGTGCGGCGCGGGAATTGCGTTCGTGTTCATCCTGCGCTGGGTGATGCGGGATTGAGTTGGCAACAGAAGCCCCGGCCGGCAGGCCGGGGATCGCGGCGCATGCGCCGCGATGCTCGGTGGCTTGAGGCAACAGATCGTCGCCACCCGTGCGCATGACGACCCCCGGCTTTCCCGCCGGGGCTCCTGCTTGGTCTGCAACGGGTTACCGTTATAGTTCCGGCCCATGGGTTACGAGTTGGCGGACATCTCCAAGTTGCTGGCCGAAGGCGTTGCCGCCTTCAAGGGCGCGTCGTCACTCGACGAACTGGAGGAGGCACGCCGTCGCTACATTGGACAGAAGGGCGTCGCCAAGGCCGTGCTCGGCGCGGTCAAGGAGGTCGCCAAGGAAAAGCGCGGCGAATACGGCAAAGCCGCCAATCTGCTGAACAAGCAACTGACCGACGCCTTTGAGCAGGCCAGGGCGCGCATCGGCGACGCCAAACCCACCCCTACCGGCATCGACCTGACAAAGCCGGGTGCGCGCCGCGAAGTCGGCCACCAGCACATCATCACGCAGACGATCCGCGAAATCGTGGACATCTTCAACCGGCTTGGCTTTGCCGAAGTTGAGGGTCCGGAAGTTGAAGACGAGTTCCACAACTTCGATGCGCTGAATATCCCGCAAGGCCACCCTGCTCGCCAGGAAGACGACAACTTCTACTTGCGGCTGACGGGGCCGGACTGGGAGGGCAAGCCCGTACCGCTGCTGCTGCGCAGCCAGACCAGCACGATTCAGATCCGCACCATGGAGCAGATGCAGCCGCCGGTGCGCGTGATTGCGCCGGGGCGCGTGTACCGGCCCGACACGGTGGATGCGACGCACCACTTCATGTTCCACCAGATTGAGGGGCTGGCGGTTGCCGAGGGCCTTCACTTCGGCGACTTGAAAGGAGTGCTTGAGCTGTTCGTGCGCGAGTACTTCGGGCCGGAGGCGAAAATGCGGCTGCGCCCGCACTATTTTCCGTTCACTGAAGTCAGCGCAGAAGTGGACATCAGCGCCGAGATGTTCAAGCACCTCAAGAAACCGTGGCTTGAGATTCTCGGGTGCGGAATGGTGGACCCGAACGTGCTTAAGGCGGTGGGGTATGACCCGGATACGTACACCGGGTTTGCATTCGGCATGGGCGTGGAGAGGATTGCCATGCTGAAGCACGGCATCCCGGACATCCGCCACTTCACTACCAACGATGTTCGCTTCTTGCGCCAGTTCTAGGCGTTTGGCCTGGCAGGCGCGGGCAGCCCGCTGAAGGTTGTAGCTGCCGCTTCCCTGAAACATGCGGCCAGTGCTCGCCGACTTGCGACTGATGCGGTATGCTATGCCGTCCGGCAGCAGCAAAGGGCACACGTGTACCGCATCCGCGTTGACAAACAGTATTTCAACTTCTCGTGCGCCCATTTTCTGCTGTTCAATGATGGCAGCCGTGAGCCGCTGCATGGCCACAACTACTGGGCATGGGTCGAGGTGGAGGGCGATCTGGGCCCATCTGGCTACGTGCTGGACTACATCACGTTCAAGCCGGTGTTCCGGGAGCTATGCAACGAGCTTGACCACAAGACCCTCTTTCCTTCGCGGGCCGAGGTGTTGAAGATCTCGCAGGATGAGCGCCAGGTGCATGTCAAGCACCGCGACGGGAGTGAATTCAGCATCGCCAGGCAGGATGTGCTGCTGATTGACCTGCCGAACACCTCCACCGAACTTCTCGCAACCTATTTAGCACGCAGGTTATATGATGCTTTGGTAGAGCGGGACGAGTATCGTCACTTGCACGCGATTACCGTGGGGGTAGAAGAGGCCCCCGGGCAGCAGGGCATCTTTCGATACTCGCTGCCGCACAGACAGGGGGGCTGAACGTGGCGGCAAAGGAATCCACCTCCATCACCTACTATGTGGGCCTGATCAACATCGGCCTTGTCATCATCTGGGTGCTGCTCTACGGCTTGGGCATTCTGCCCGACGCCTCGATTAACTCACCGACGGCGACGCCATTCTATGTCGGCACCCTGTTTGCCGTGGGTTTCGGCATTGTCTTTCCGTTCTTTGAGAAGACTATGTCCGGCAAGCAGCGCATCAATCAGGGCCTTACCGCCTCGGTGATCGCGCTGGGGGTGTATGCCGGCATGATCGCTCTGTACCTCACCCGCAAGTCGTTGACTATTTTTGACCTTCCCAGCCATCTCTGATCCATGGCGGGCAACCATACCGATGTGCTGGTGCTCGGTGCAGGGCTTGCCGGGTTGATGGCGGCGATTTGCTGCGCCCGGCGGGGCAGGTCGGTGCGTGTGCTTGAACAGGCGCCTGAGCCGCTCATGCGCTACCTGATTTCGGGCTCCGGCGCTGCGCCGCTCAGCAACCGGGATACTGACATTTCCCGCTTTCACGGCCGACACGCGCGGTTTGCCTCGGATGCCCTTTCTGCCCTGCCCTCGAACCGGCTGGAAGAGTGGTTCAACGAAATCGGCATTTCGCTGACGACTGAGGCTGACTACGGCATGCTGGTGGCCGAAGGCGGCGGCGAGGCCGTTCGCGACGCCATGCTGGCCGCACTGGAAGAGGCGGGCGGTGAGTTGCATACATCCTGTCCCGCCTGGCATGTGCAACCCGGGTTCAAGGTCAACGTCGGCGACGAGGTGCTGGGCGCGGACAGCCTGGTACTGACTGGCGCAGCAAGCCACGCCGATGCAGCTTCACTGGGACACAGGGTTGCGCCAGCGCTGCCGGCGCACGCGGGCCTTGCTGTCGAAGAGGCATGGGTGAGCGAGCTGGACGGCCTGTGGATGGACGTTCAGCTGACCCTGCATTCTGGTCAGCGCGAGGTACTGCGCCGCGAGGGCAGCATGCTGTTTACGCTGCGCGGGTTATCCGGCCAGGTAATCTTCAACATTTCCGGCGAGGTGGCACAGCGCCAAGCCGCAGGCGAGAGACTTGCGCTGCGGGTGGACTTCTTCCCGGCGCAGTCACGGGACGAAGTCGGTCAATGGCTTCATCGGACGCTTGGTGAAGGAACTCGCGAGCGCGCGCTGGATGCACTCGATCGCATGCTGCCGTGGCGGCTGGCGGAGGTGCTGCTGCGGCCGCGCAAGCTGAAGCCCGGCGCGAGATCTATGCACCTGGAGCTGCGCGACCGGGAGTTCCTGCTTGAGCAAATGACCGCAACGCGATTGACCATAGACTCGGTGCTGCAGGAAACCGCTGAAAGCAACACGGGGGGCGTGAACTTGCGAGAAGTCAACCCACGCACCATGGAAAGCCGCCTGGTGCCAGGCACCTATGTGACAGGCGGCGCGCTGGACCTGGCGGCCGACTGGGGCGGGATTGAGCAGCATTTTGAGCTGGCATCCGGGTGGCTTGCCGGAGGCGCGGCTTGAACGACCAGACTTTCACCTTTGGCCGTAGTCTGCAATGGCCGGCTGTGGCGATAAACCCTTTGACTTCGCGGCTGTCCTGAGGCTAAGCTGCAGGCTCCCCCGGCTTGAGAATGGACGTGTTTGATGCGCGCTGTGTTCGCTGTTGCGTGTGGCTGCATGCTGGCAGTGCTGTCGAGCTGCGGGGTGGATCAAAGCCGCCGCGCCTGGCCTGCTTCAAGCGTTGACCGCGATGTCGTGGACCGGTACATTGAGACGCACGGTGAAGCCGGCTATGACGTGTATGTGCTATTCCACAGCGACAACATAGCAGAGAAGATGCGCGACACCTCAGGCCGCGCACCCGGCTTGCGGGCTGTCGAGTTCTACCACGTGCAGATCGCGCCTGACCCGCTCAACCCGATGGCGCTTCAGACTGCGGGTTATGTGCGCAAACTTGCGCGCGATGGCGGCAGCGTTTTCCTTCACGAGTTCTATGACACAAACTGGTTACGTATCGCCGTGCTTGGCATGCAGGGCGACCTGTATCGCGTGGACGGCAACGGCGACTTGCACGTTGGCAGGTTTCAGCTCGAGGCGGCGGCTGAGGAGCTGTACGACCCGCCCAGTGGCTATGGGTACGATAGACTTGCCCAGGACCGCGCACGCCTTCGCCTGTGGGACCCCGAAGTTGCGGGCCAGGACGCGCGGGCGCGGGGCGTGCACCATCGCAGCCACAGCGCCGCGCCGCCGGTACTGGTGATGAACCGCCTCAGCTACGTTGAACTTGGCGCCCTGGCAAATCGTTTTTCGCCGGCACGCTACAACGACAGCCAGCTTGAGCTGTACAATCGTCTGCGTGAGCGGCGCGACGGCGGCGAAGGTCGCGACGACGAGTACGGCGGGTTGCAGTACAGGGACGGCAACCCGATCGACGACAAGGGGCGCCCCCTGTACCGCGGTGCGCTCAAGGACTGAAGCGCGGCGGATTGCCTCAGCCCGGCACAATCTCAGCCAGCACTGGAAAATGATCTGAGGGCAGACGCCCGTCCTGGTGGTCGGGCAGCACGCCGTACTGCTGTACCCGCAGGGCAGGCGACACCAGGATGTGATCGATCAGCGGGCCCTTGTACTGCGGCCCGGCAAACCCCGTAAAGCTGCCACTCGGCCCGTAATGCCCGTGCTCGCTGCATTCGCTGCCCTGCCTCAGCGGGGAATTCTGCAGCTCATGCATCGGTTCACTGTCCGGGCCGCAGTTGAAGTCTCCCATCACGATCACACTGGCGTCAGCCGGCAACTCATTGACCAGCGCGCTGATCAGGCGTGCTGACTCGATCCGGGCGGCTTCACTGTGATGATCAAGATGTGCGTTGAACAGGTGCAACTGCTGTCCGCTTATGCGGTCGCGCAGCACCGCCGCGGTTACCGCGCGCGGAAACATGGCACTCCAGCCCACGCTGCCCGGCACATCCGGCGTCAGCGAGAGCCAGCGCGTATCCCAGCGAAGCAGTTCAAGCCGCGCCTCGCGCCAGAATATCGGGTTCGCCACGCCCGCGTCGCGCCCGTCGTTCGTGCCTACGCCCACCCAGCGAAACCCGGGAAGACGCTGCTGCAGGTCGTCGGTCATGTGGCGGTAGGATTCCTGCAGGCCGATCAGGTCGGCTTGGTGGAATCGCATAGTGCTTGCAACCAGGTTGCGGCGGTGCTGCCACGCGTTCGGCCCGTCGTCGGGATTATCGACGCGAATGTTGAAGGTCATCACGCGCAATGCGGCGAAAGCAAGCGGTGCGACCGGCGGTGTGCGTGCCATGTTATGAGTGTAGCGACCTAGCGCCGCGATCACAGGTCGCTGAATGCAGGGTGATAGCGCACTACACCGCTGACTGCGCGCAATGCGCCGCCCGACAGCTCAGCCACCATGAACGCCTCGGGCGGACATTCAAACTCGCAGCTAATGCCGTAGTTCGCAGCCGGCTTGAATCCGAAGCGCGTGTAGTACGCAGGATGTCCCAGCACGAACAACAGCGTGTAGCCTTCCTTGTGCGCCAGTTCCAGCCCCGCACGAACAAGCATTTCCCCGATGCCGCTTCGCTGCCGCCGGGGCAGCACAGCCATCGGCCCCAGCGCGAGCGCCGGGCGGCCCGCCAGGTCAACGGGTGTGAACAGGATGTGGCCGACGATGCCGCCGTCGTCGGCTACCAGGGAAAGCCATGGCGTTACCTGGCTGCGCAATGCGTCCACGAGGTCGGCCTCTGCGGGCGTGGGGAAGGCTGCCAGGTTGACTGCGCGAATCCCGGCAATGTCGTCAGCTGTCTCGGCGCGAACGTTGGGCACGGTGTGTGCTTCTACATACCTGAAAGCGGGGCCCGCAGTGTAGCAACTACGGGAATCAGCGGGCCAGCGCGGCCGTTGAATCGGCGAGGAGCAGTGAGATGAACCACGTAAAGACATTCATGCTGATGGCTGCGCTGACCGCAGTCGCCGTCGGAACTGGCTGGCTGATAGGCGGTTACAACGGCATGCTGATTGCCATGGCGATCGCCGGCGCGATGAACTTCGCGGGCTACTGGTGGTCAGACAAGATTGTCCTGAAGCTCTACAAGGCGCGTGAAATCACACCCGAAGAGTCGCCGCAACTGTATGCCATGGTGGCAGACCTGGCTAACAAGGCTGCCATCCCGATGCCCCGGGTCTGCATTATCCCAAGCCACGCGCCCAATGCCTTTGCCACGGGCCGCAGCCCCAGCCACGCCGCGGTGGCTGTGACCGAGGGTCTGTTGCAAATCCTTGAGCCGCAGGAAGTGAAAGCGGTGCTGGCGCACGAAATCGCGCATGTCGTCAACCGCGACACGTTGATCGGGACAATCGCGGCGACGTTCGCGGGCGCAGTCAGCATGCTCGCGCATATGTTGATGTGGACGACCATGCTCGGTGGCCGCGACAGCAACAACCCGATGGGCGCGATCGGCGCGCTGGTGGCGATGATCTTTGCGCCGCTGGCAGCCGCGATGATCCAGATGGCCATCAGCCGCAGCCGCGAGTTCCAGGCAGATCGCACCGGCGCCGAGCTGATGGGCGGCGGCCGCGAGCTGGCCAGCGCCCTGAGCAAGCTGCACAACGGCGCCATGCACGTGCCCTTTGAGCGCGAACCGGAGCCTGCAACGGCCCACATGTTCATCGTGAACCCGCTAAGCGCCCGCGGGATGGGGTCGCTGTTCAGCACACACCCACCCATGGAAGCCCGAATCCAGCGCCTGCTGCAGATGGGTTAAGCGCGCGCTTCGAGGCAAGCGGTCGCCTGCATCGCGTCGGTCGCACCGCGTGCGCGGGCGCGGCTGAAGTTGTGCTCGGGCAACCGGCTGGACAAGGTGGGCGACATTCGGGAACGGGTGCAAGGCTCCAGCCGGTAGCGGCCTACCCGCACCACGAGGCGTACACGGCCGAGCAGCACACCAAGGGCAAACTGCCGCCGACAAAAGGCATGCGCCAAGCCTTCGCCGGTCGCCCAAGACGCCCCAGCCGCCGGTACCTGCTCGGCGCGGTATAGGTCGGGTTCGACAGCCGACCGACTCAACAAACCGCCGAAGGTCGCGCATCGACATCGCCCAATGTGCGTAGTGTGCGATTGCTGTCTGGCCAGTCATGGCGATGTGGGCAGAAGGAAAAAAAAGAAAAGACTGATCACAGGCTTTTGGCAGGCAGACTGTTCGCGTGGTTCCACAATAAGGAGAGCATCCATGCGTTACCTGATCGCGGTGTTGGTTCTGATCGGCGGGGCGAGTTATGTTGCCGCCCAGACTGTCAATCCGCCCTCGCAGTTTCCCGCGAGGCCAAATCCACTGCCGACCTACCAGAGCTCCGTCAACCCGTTCACGGTCGTGCCTGAGTTGCAAGTCGGCGGCGGGCAGACGACGCTTTCGATTCCCGGCTGGTCGATCGTGCTGCACGACACGGTGCAGGGCACTTCGCCGAACCAGTACGACGCCACAATCACTGACGGTGACGGAACGGAGACGCACCACTTGCGCGGCGCCCAGTGGAGTAAGAAAGACGTCGGCGGGATTGTCGTGTACTTCGGCACCAGCAACGCGGACACCATGGCCGTCACCGAGAGCAAGCCGGCTGTGATGTTCGGTATGGCCGGCGCGGACACAATCACTGGCGGCGCGCATAAGGACTACATTTACGGAATGGGCGGCGCGGACAGCGTGGACGGCGGCGATGGTGATGACGTCATCTTGGGTGGAGATGGAAACGACATTCTTCGAGGCGATGGCGGAGATGACAAAATCTGGGGCGAAGGCGGCAACGATACGATCAATGGCGGTGACGGCGACGACGAGATTCGATTGATGGACGGAGGCGCACAGACAGCCAACACCGGCAACGGAAGCGTGAATAGGGTCTGGGGCGGCCCCGGTGCCGACACGATCACTGGCGGCACCGGTGAAGACCTGATCTGGACCGAGGGAGGCGCCGACACGATCAACAGCGGTGCAGGCGCGGATTCTATATTTTTCGAGGCCTTTGCCAGTGGCACGTTCGGCATAATCACCGGCGAGGGCGCCGACTATGTGTATCTGTGGGGAGGCCACGGACAGATTGAGCTCGGTGCTGACAAAGACAAGCTCTACATCCATGACAGCAACGGTTCAATCACTTGCTATTGCGGCGAAGGCGACGACCAGATTTTCTACGGGGAAAGCATAGCGATTCGTTCTATGGCGATGGTGGCCTCGATACGATTGATGGTGGGGAAGGTAACGATACGATTCTAGGCGGCTGGTTGAGTGGCGCCGCGGACAACTCAATCGACAACCTGTTCGGGAATGACGGCATCGACACAATTAATGGCAATGAGGGCGGCGACTATATTTACGGCGGCCTTGGCGACGACAAGCTGTATGGTGACGGCGGCGACGACTTCATATGGGGCGAGACCGAGGGCGACCTGAACGGAAACGCCGGCGGAGCCGACACCATCCATGGCGGCGAGGGCAACGACACGCTTCACGGTGAAGACGGCGACGACAAGATCGCCGGCCAGGCTGGCAACGACACCATCCATGGCGGGCGCGGCGCGGACAGCGTCCACGGCGGCGATGGCGACGACACCGTTTTCGGCGACATGCCTCAGGACTTTAGGTACGGGAGCCCCGGAAACGAAGGCGACTACATAGCGGGCGGCAATGGCAACGTCACGATTTACGGCGGGATCGGCGACGACGTGATCTGGGGCGATGACGGGCAGGACACGCTCTACGGCCAAGCCGGCAACGACAGGATCGACGGCGGGGAACACGCCGACACGTTGACCGGCGGTTCCGCGGACGACTACAACCCGCGCGGCGAAAGCGATGGGGACCTGCTTATTGACCGCAGCGGCAATCACGTCGATACGCTGTACGGCGGGCCGGAGAATGACGTCCTGGACACTTTCGACAACCCGAACCAGAACGCCGACGATGTGAACGGCGAGGGCGGGACGGACACGTTTTGGGTGGATGACGTGGACAACACGGACGCGGACGGTACCGAGCTTCAGAGCACGTTCTTCGTGCAGAGTTCGGGCCTGGAGATTGACCCCGGCCCGGACCCCGACAATCCCGCGACCCGTGCCAACGGGAACAAACCGGCGGAAAGCCCGTAGTGGGAAGAACAGAATCGCTCGACGGCGTTGAAGGGAGAGCGTTTCATGGTTTAGCGAACGGCTGGCCCGATCCGTCATGTCGAGAAGACCGGGTCAACACCTGTTCAGGAGACTGCCATGGGTAACGCGCGCATTGGGACAGTCGGCGGCATCTGCGCGGCGCTGTTGGGTGTTGCCGCCGTCGTGGTTTGGGTGCAGGGCAAGAGTTCAGATCAGGCGGAAGGTCCCCCGGAGGGCACGGCGTCCTACGGGCAGGATGCGAACTTTGGTAGGAACGATCGCCTAGCGGGAAATGACCCCACCGCGCGACTCGATGAAGTCGCATCCAAGGTGCCCGCGGAACCCCCCTCCGTAAGCGAAGCAGCCGGCGCCGCGCCCATAGCACCCGAGGAGCCCGGCCCCGGTTCGCGCGTCCGATCACCGGGCATGGCCAAGAACCATCCATTGGCGTTCCCGCCAAGTGGGTGGGACAAAGCTTCCGGGCTCAACGAACTTGGGGCAATTGAGAACCCCGACATCGGGATTACACAGGGGGTATTCGTCGATTCGCCCCATCGCCAGTCCGTTTGGGGTGCTCGCCGGTCCGCTTTTCATCCGTCCAACCCAGACGGCACCCTCGGGTTGCGTGTGACGGCGTTTGATTTTGAAGGACAGGACACGTCGGCGCGCTTTGAAGCGGTTGTGATCCGTCTCCGCGACCGCGCGTCCTGGCGAATCGCCGCCAGCGGCAGCGACACGGTAGATTTTCTTCTTCCCGTCAGCGACGGCGACACCTTTCAGGTTCAGCTTCGCGCTGACGATGGACGCGCCGCTCTTGGCTATCTGCCCGTTCCCGGGTCTCTATCCCGTGGCAGTCGGCCCGGCAGTACTCGAGACCTGTACCGCCGCGGCACAGTCGTCATGGGACTGCGCCTGATCGCGCCCGACCAGCAGCCGCGCGCGCGCGGTGTGCAGGTGCTTGACGCGTCGGGCCAGCCGGTGGCGGGTGCCGCCATCCTGCAAGGCGGACAGGAGTTCGGGCGCTCCGATTCAGCCGGCATGATCGATTGGCCGTTTCCACCGACCTATCCCGCTGACCCGGTGATGAGGGAAGAAATCGTCGGACGAACCGGTTCGGGTGAGCCGATCACCCGGAAAGTGCCTGACCAGAACTGGCCTCCCGTTCCCGAACGCGGATTCATGCTGAGTGCCCCTGGCTACGTGCCTGTCTTCCTGCCGCGCGGCGAAGTGGCGGATGCCGGGCAGGCTGCGCTGCAAGTCAGGCTCATGGCCCGCGAGTTCGTGGCTTCGGTGCAGGGCGCCCCGATCGACTACCGCTTCATGTGTCTGGCGGCCAACATCCCTTCGTCGGATGGCTGGCACAGCAAGACGTCGGAGATTTTGTCCTTGGGCTGGGACCTGCTGCCGTTAGAGCCGAGCGCTCAAGTCGCAACCTGGGATGATGCCTACTATTATCTCGCGTTCAACGGATACGGAAGGGAACGATGGGCCGAACTCCGCAAACTCGGCAAGACTAGGTGTGAGCCCACGTCGCTAGAACGTCACAGGGTCAGCGCCCGACCGTTTACCAAAGGGTGGGTTGAACCCGGAGACGGAAGCTGGCAATCCCCGTCATGGGGCGACGGCCTGGAAGCCGCTGTCGGGCGGCCCTACCACGAGCTTTGGCCCGACTTCTACGGCGGCTGGTACAATGGGCGCTGGAAGTACGAAGCCGGGCAGTTTGATGTCGTCCTGCCCTACCCTGGCAAGTTCCTACTTCTGGTAGGTGAAGAGTACCGCGAGGGCATGAACAGCTCCACGCCGGGCCAGGTCAACCACGTCCTCTACATAGACGCCCTCGACCCCGCCAACGTCAAAGGCGAACTGTTCCGCTGCCCCGACTGATGGCCGACTGGCGTTTTGGGAAGCAACGCCCTCGACTCGCGTCGGGGGCTCCAGTTCCTAGAATCCGGCGCATGGACAGCCACAACCTTGCCTACGTTGAAGCGCTGTATGAGGACTTCCTCAACGACCCCGACTCGGTGCCGGAGCGCTGGCGTGAGTACTTCCGCAACAACAACGGCGACGCTGTTGCCCAACTGCGCCCGACCTTCAAGCCGCGCAGTATCTTCAACCCGCCGACCGTTGACGGCGGCACCGCCCGCGGCGCGGCGCACGATGCTGCCGCCTTGCAGGAGAAGGTGGACCGGCTGATCCGCGTCTATCGCGTACGCGGGCACCGGCTTGCACAGATTGATCCCCTCGGTCGGCCACTGCCCAGCATCCCGGAGCTTGAGATCGAGTACTTCGGCATCAGCGACGAAGACCTCGACAAGCCGATTGTCTGCAACTCAATCCCGTGGCCCGGCTTGAACACGCCACGCAAGGTGATTGAGCACTTGCAGGCGACCTACTGCCGCAGCGTTGGCGTTCAGTTCATGCACATCGACGAGCTGGAGGTCACCTCGTGGATCTTCAACCGTGTCGAAAGCACCCGCAACACCACCGACCTGACGCGCGACGAGAAGGTGCGCATTTTCCGCCGCCTCAATGACGCCGTTACGTTTGAAAAGTTCGTCCAGACCAAGTTCATCGGCAAGAAGAGTTTCAGCCTGGAGGGCGCAGAAAGCCTGATCCCACTGCTGGATCTCGCCATCGAGCGCGGCGCCGAGCAGGGCCTGGACGAGATCGTGTTGGCGATGGCGCACCGGGGGCGGCTGAACGTCCTGGCCAACATCATGGGCAAGACGCCAAGGCAGATTTTCGCAGAGTTTGAAGACTACGAAAGCGAAAACGAACACGGCGACGTGAAGTACCACCTGGGCTACAGCAACGACTGGGTCGCCCAGAACGGCCGCGAAGTGCACCTGTCACTGTGCTTCAACCCAAGCCACCTTGAGTTTATCAACCCGATCGCACTCGGCCGCACGCGCGCGAAGCAGGACCGCGTGGGGGACCTTTCGCGAAGTCGCGGCGCGACGTTTTTGATTCACGGCGACGCGGCGTTCATCGGGCAGGGCGTGTCACAGGAGACGCTGAACCTCAGCCAGCTTGACGCCTACCATGTCGGCGGCGCGCTGCACATCGTGCTGAACAACCAGATCGGATTCACCACGACGCCTGACCAGGGGCGCAGCAGCACCTACTGCACCGACGTGGCCAAGATGCTGCAGATCCCCATCTTTCACGTGAACGGCGAAGACCCTGAGGCCGTGGCCCACGTGGTTCGTACCGCCATGGACTTTCGCAACAAGTTCAAGCGTGACGTCATCATCGACATGCTGTGCTACCGCCAGCGCGGCCACAACGAAGCCGATGAGCCCAGCTTCACCCAGCCTCAGATGTACAAGATCATCAAGCAACGCGAGGAGGTGCGAGACCGCTATCTTGCCCGGCTGTTGCAAAGCGGCGGCATCTCGGAGCGCGAAGCCGAAGAAATCACCGAACACCCCAAGGCATTCTTCAATGAAGAGCTGGCGGCGGCGCGGCGTAAAAGCCGCATCATCCGCAAGGACCAGCTTGAGTTCGTCTGGGGCGGCTATACCGGCGGGCCCGAGACCAGCGCCGGAGACGTCGATACCGCCGTCTCGCTGGACAAGCTCGAGGCGTACTTGCGCAAACTTTCCAAGCCGCCCAAGGGCTTTACGCTGCATCCGAAGCTTGAACGCATCGTCCGCGCGCGAGAGGAAATGGCGGGCGGCCACAAGCCCCTCGACTGGGGGTCAGCCGAAGCACTTGCGTACGTCAGCCTGGCCGCCGAGGGCACCCGCGTGCGCATGACCGGCCAGGACTGTGAGCGCGGCACGTTCAGCCATCGCCATTCCGTCTGGCACGACCACGAAACCGGGGCCTGGCACTTGCCCTTCAACCACGTGGCCGAAGGGCAGGCAGAGGTATTGATCCGCAACAGCCCGCTGAGCGAGATCGGTGTGCTGGGCTTTGAGTACGGCTACTCGCTCGACAGCCCCGACGTGCTGACACTTTGGGAAGCGCAGTTTGGCGACTTCGTAAATGTCGCGCAGGTGATCATCGACCAGTTCATCGTCAGTGCCGAGGAAAAGTGGAACCGGCTTAGCGGGCTGGTGATGCTGCTGCCGCACGGCATGGAGGGCCAGGGGCCGGAGCATTCCAGCGCTCGGCTTGAGCGTTTCCTGAACCTCAGCATCGACGACAACATCCAGGTGATTTGTCCGACGACCCCGGCACAGATCTTTCACATGCTGCGCCGGCAGGCAAAGCGCACCTGGCGAAAACCGCTGATCGTGATGACGCCAAAAAGTCTGCTGCGTCACCCGGAGTGCGTAAGCAGCCTGCCCGAGCTGTCAGCAGGCGGCTTTCAGCGCATTATTTGGGACGACTGGGCCGACGCAAAGCCAAAGCGCGTGCTGCTGTGCAGCGGCAAGGTCTATTACGATCTCGACGCCAGGCGAAAACAGGACGACCGCAAAGATGTGGCCATCGTGCGCATCGAGCAGCTCTATCCGCTGAAAGACGCACAGTTGCATGAGATAGCGCAGCGCTATTCCGACGCACAGCCGGTGTGGGTGCAGGAAGAGCCGGAAAACATGGGTGCGTGCGTGCACATGCGCTGGCACTGGTTTCGGGCGTTCAAGGGCGAGAACCGGTTGCAGTGGGTGTGCCGCCCGATAGCGGCCAGCCCGGCAACAGGAAGCCCGGGCCGACACAAGTTGGAACAGGACAAGTTGATCGAAGAGGCACTGGCGTAGAACAAGCCCGGCCAGGAATGGATGGGCTAAAACGAACGGACAAAGGCCATGACCATTGAACTCAAGGTACCCAGCCCCGGCGAAAGCATCACCGAGGTCATCATCGCCGGTTGGCGGAAGAAGGAAGGCGAGGCGGTCGAGACCGACGAAACCGTCGTCGAGATTGACTCTGACAAAAGCACGCTGGAAGTGGGCGCGCCCAAAGGCGGCGTGATCGAGAAGCTGCTGAAAAGCGAAGGCGACACCGCCCAGGTAGGAGAAGTAATCGCCCTGATCAACGAGAACGGAAAACCACAAAAGCCCCGGCCGGAAGGGCCCCCAAGCGCGCAAGCGCGCTCGGGAACCCAAGGCCGTGAGGATTCGGCCAAGGCCGACTCCAAACCCGCCGCCAAGGCGGAATCGAAAACGAAGGCCAAACAAGACGAACCCCGGGTAATGCCCGCCGCCCGCCGGGTAGCGCACGAAAAAGACCTCGACCTGTCGGAAATCGAGGGCACCGGCCCCGGCGGCCGCATCCTGAAGGAAGACGTCCAGAAGGCAGCCAAGCCCGCGCAAACCCGCGCGCCGAGCACAGGCAGCACCGCAAGAGAAACCGAAACCGTGCGCATGACCAACATGCGCAAGCGCATCGCCCAGCGGCTTGTCGAGGCGCAGCAGACCGCGGCGCTCCTCACCACGTTCAACGAAATCGACATGAGCGAAGTGATGGCGCTGCGCAACCAGTACAAAGAATCCTTTGAAAAGAAGTACGGCATCAAGCTCGGATTCATGTCCTTCTTCGTGAAGGCCGCCGTGGACGCGCTGAAGATGATGCCGCAGGTCAACGCGCAGATCGAAGGCGACAACATCGTCTATCACAACTACCAGGACATTGGCGTCGCCGTCGGCGGCGGCAAAGGCCTGGTGGTGCCGGTGATCCGCAACGCGGAGCGGTTGAGCTTCGCCGAAGTTGAGCTCGCCATCGCCGACTTCGCCAAGCGCGCGCAAGCCAACCAGATTCAGCCCGACGAGATGCAGGGCGGCACGTTCACGATCACCAACGGCGGCATCTACGGCAACCTGCTCAGCACGCCGATCATCAACCCGCCGCAGTCGGCGATTCTCGGCATGCACGCGATCCAGGACCGCCCGGTCGCGCGCGACGGCCAGGTCGTCATCCGTCCGATGATGTACGTGGCGGTAAGCTACGACCACCGGCTGATCGACGGGCGCGAAGCCGTAACGTTCCTGAAACGGATCAAGGACTGCATCGAGAACCCGACGCGCATGCTGATGGAAGTCTGAGGGCGGGTGTTGCGTCTTGGGTGTTGAGTCAACGGCAGGACCGGGTACGGGGGCCATGACGGGCCAGCCCCCTTCAGGGGGCGTCAGATCGTAGCCCCGGGTGTAAGCCCGGGGTTTGCATGCGAGACAAGGCAAGCCCCGTCAGGGGCGACAGAATTGGACGACCATGGCAGACACATTTGATCTCGTAGTCATCGGCGCCGGGCCCGGCGGGTACATCGCCGCGATCCGCGCGGCACAACTGGGCATGAAGGTCGCCTGCATCGAGAAAGAGAAGGCGCTCGGCGGCACCTGCCTGCGCGTGGGGTGCATTCCGTCGAAAGCATTGCTCGAAAGCAGCGAGCGCTTTGAAGCCACCAAAGACGACCTGAAAAAACACGGCGTGAAGGTCGGTGGCGTTGAGCTTGACCTTGGCACCATGATGAAGCGCAAGGACGCCACCGTCACTGCGCTGACAAAGGGCGTGGAAGGGCTGTTCAAGAAGAACAAGGTTACGCGCTACGAAGGCACCGGCACGATCAAGGACGCCAACACCGTCACCGTCGGCGACGCGACACTCAAGTGCAAGTACATCATCATCGCCACCGGCAGCGTGCCGAGCATGCTCAAGGGGGTTGAGTTCGACGGCGATTTGATTGGCGATTCCACGACTGCGCTCGCTTACCCCGAAGTGCCAAAGCATCTCGTCGTCATCGGCGGCGGCGTGATCGGGCTGGAGCTCGGCAGCGTCTGGCGGCGCCTCGGCAGCAAGGTAACGGTGCTGGAGTACATGGACCAGATCCTGCCAGGTATGGACGGCGACCTATGCGCAGAGGCGCTCAAGCTGTTCAAGAAACAGGGCATGGAATTCCACCTCGGCGCCAAGGTCACCGGCGCCAGGGCCGGCAAGAAGGGATGCGTCGTCACAGCCGAAGGCCTGGACGACATCAAGTGCGACCGGGTGCTGCTGAGTGTCGGGCGCAAGCCGAACACCGAAGGGCTTGGTTTCGAAAGCGTCGGCATCGAGCTGGACAACCGCGGCCGCGTGCCGATCAACAAGCACTGGCAGACGAAGGTCGAGAACATCTTCGCCATCGGCGACGTGGTGCAGGGCCCAATGCTCGCGCACAAAGCCGAAGACGAAGGCGTGGCGGTCGCGGAATACATCGCCACCGGCTACGGGCACGTGAACTACGACGCCATCCCGGGCATCGTGTACACGCACCCCGAAGTGGCCGGCGTCGGCCGCACCGAGGAGCAACTCAAGGAAGCGGGCGTGCCGTACAAGACCGGCAAGTTCCAGTTCATCGCCAACGGCCGCGCCCGCGCCCTGGGCGAGACCGCGGGTTTCGTGAAGCTGCTCGCTCACGCCGAGACTGACCGCCTGCTGGGCGCGCACATCATCGGCCCGCGCGCTGGCGATTTGATTGCCGAACTGGCTGTAGCCATCGAGTTCGCGGCCAGCGCGGAAGACATTGCCCGCGCCACCCACGCCCACCCAACACTGGCAGAGTGCGTGAAAGAGGCAGCGCTGGCGGTGCATGGGCGCACGCTGAACGCGTAGGTCTGCAAAACAGACAATCCGGGGCGGGTGGCTTGGGTGCGTATGGGATGTCACCCGCCCCGGCTGTCACTGAATCCGGTCACTGCACTACCCGCGGGATGTAGACGTCGTAACTGTCGAGGAGCTTGCCCCGCGAATCATCGTCCATGGTGACCATGTCGCGCAGCCCCTTCACGAGTTTCACGCTTGCGCGTAGCGCTACCTCGCCCTGCTCATAAGTGTAGAAGCGAGATTCCACCTGCGGCACAGGAGTGAGGATCATGGAGATATCCGCAGCCCATGAAGCGACCAACTGATTGACGGTCTCCGACTGGCCTTCGGCGAACGAGTATCGCTCTGAAAGCATCGTCATCAGCTTCGACTTCAGCTCTGCGGCATCCGCGCCGGTGATGATCGGCGAGGTGTGGATCAGCATGAGGGTAGGGCAGTACAGGTCGCAAAACGCGATGCGGTGCGTGCGGGGATCAACCAGTTGTGCGCGCTGTTCGCCGGTGAGCGCGTCGTACATCCGGTCCACAAAGCGGCCCTTCAGAACGTACTCCTCCAGCAGCTTCTCACAGCGCGGCGTGGTGTTGCCAAAGCGCGCCTTGGCGGCCTCCCAGTCTGCCTCGAACTCAAGTCCAAGTGCCTCGATGCTCGCGCGCTGCCTGTCACTCAGTGGCAAGCCGGCAAGCTTCAGTTCTCCCGCGACCAGGTTGGCGATGCTCAGCGGGTAGGTCAGTTCGCCGTTGTGGCGCGCAAAGCTCTCGATCACACCGATGGTTTCGTACTCGTACTTGCGCACAATCTCGGTGTTGCGTTGCAGCCGCACCATCGTCTCCTGCGCCGGCTTCTCGCCGTTGCGCTGTGCCTCGCGAATCTCGCGAATGCAGGCGACCACCTCGTGGTTAGCCGCTGTAAGCTCTTTCCAGTTGGCGGCGCGCACGCCTTTGATGTCGCCATACTTGCCGAACGTAAAAGTCGGCTCGCGCTCGGCCCGTTCGGCACGCACCGGTGCCAGCTCCGCGTCCAGGGTTTCCGCTTTTGCCTTCCACTCGTCGAGGGCCACGCGCGCGTCCGCCAGCTCTTCGCGGAGCTTCGTGATCTCGGCTTTGGCCTGCGTCACTTCGTGCTGCACCGCAACCGGCATGTCGTTGACAGAGTCATCGGCCGCGTCTGGTGTGCGCTTCAAGTCGGTGGCAGTACCGGCAGCATTGGGATTGCGCGCGGTGTCGGCGACCGGGTTTCTTTCGGGCGCCTCGGTGGTCGCGTTCTCCCATGCCAACCCGCCGCCGAAACCGAGCCCCAACGCCAGCACCAGTCCCGCAGCCCAGAGCCCCTTGTTCGCCATCACTGCTCCTCCTGTCGCCACTACACTTGCGGGCGTCAGCGCGCCAAACGCCGCGCTCTTCCATGCCGCCAGCATGCTCTCCCAACCGCCCGGCGCCGCAAACGCGGGCATCACCGCCAGCGCCGACGTGAGTGTTCCTTCCTTATGTCCCAGCCGGTTGCGCAGCCGCTCAAGCCCGCGGGCGACGTGGCTGCTGACGGTCTTGACCGGCATGCCCAGCGCCTGCGCCGCTTCGGCGTGCGTCAGCCCGCCGATGTACGTCAGCGCCAGCGCGTCGCGCTCGCCCTCAGGCAGCGTTTGCATGGCCAGCCGCAACTCGCCCGCAAGCTCGGCGCGTTGCGCGGCTGTTGCGG
>CAZZBH010000051.1:0-25253 GCA_964652605.1 uncultured Planctomycetaceae bacterium | reverse complement strand
GCCAGGCCGGCGCCGCTGGGTGTGCAGTCGATGACAACGCTGGCGCGCATGATGGCTTCTTCGGTTTCAAGCTCCGGCTTGCACCCGAGCTTCTCGAAGCCGCTGAACTGGTCGCGCGCGGTGGCCAGCTTTGCGCCGCGCTTGAGCAGATCGACCACCTTGGAGCGGTCGGTCTTCAGCGGCGTGCGCTTGTTGAACGTGACTTCGTCGATGTCGAGCTCTTTGCGAAAATGCGTCAGCATGCCGATCAGGGGCTCGCCGATGGTGCCGGTACCGACAACGTGAATGATGTTCGCCATGAGTGCTCTCCAAACAAGAACCGCCTGCGTAAGCCGGCGGCTGGCCTTGCTGGGGCGCCGCCGCGCGCTGACGCACGCGGTTCATGTTCATTTGGGACGCGGTATCATTTGGGTCCGCGAACCGATTTCCCTCCGTCAGCGCTGGGGCAACGGGCCACCGGGCCGCGCGGAGCATTCCTACCGTTAACGTAGCACCGTCGCCGGCGCTTCCAACGGCGAGTTGACGAATTGTTGAAGGCTAGAGCTCGCGGCGGATCAGCACGCTGACAGCCGTGCGAAAGCTGGCATCCAGATCATAGCCGTCGGCGCTGATTTTTCGCCTGACCGCGTCAACGCGCTCGATTCGCACTGGCGCAGTATTGCGCCTTGCGTCTAGCGGGCCGAAAACCGACGGGCCGGATGTGGGTGCCGTCGCAAACGCCGCCGAGTCGCCACGCCTGGCGTGCAACAATGCCCGGAAGCGTTGCCTGCGCCCCGATGTACGAGTCTCGTCTGGTCGGCTTGTGTTGCCCATGGCCGGAGTGTCTCCTGTTCGTACATCGGCACGCCGCGGGCAGAGGTTTAGCGAAAAGCGGCACGGTTGCCGTGATTTGCCGCAACGGCGGGGTAAACGTCGAATACACAAGGGGTTACGACGCTTCTTGCTCAGCCTCGTCGAGCACGGTTGGCCCGTCTATTTCGTCGGACTGATCTGCAAGCTGCGAGTCTTCGGGCTTGGGTACGAACTCGGTGTTGTCGTCGCCGGTGGCAGACGGTTTGTCAACGCGCTCGGTGGCCATTCCGCGGGGCATATCAGCCTGATCTACCTTGGCTGTGTCAATCAGGCGCGGCGGCTTCTCGACTTTTTCGGTCGTGAAGTGGGCTGACGGCTTGCCGACACGCTCAGTGGCGATGCCGCTGACTTGCGCCTCGTCGGGGGTCATGCGGCGTGTGGCGGCAACCTCTTTGGCAATTGCGTCGGCCATCGCGGCGTCAGCTTCGGGCACGACAGTTGCGCCTGCATCGTCAGGCACTGACTTGCTGCCGCGGAAGATTTCTTCGGGCAACCCGGGGTTTCGGCCGCCGTTGACGATATTGAACGGCTCGCCTTGGTAAGGTGCAGGCATCGCGGCGTGGCGCGGCGCGAACGGAACGGCTTCGTACAGCAGCGCGCGGATTGCCTCAAGGTCCGCCTCATCGGCGTCTTTGACCTCGGCGACATAAACCAGTGGGTACTTGCGGATATCCTTGCAGCGATTGATGGCAAAGACGCCGAGCGACATCTTTTGAACTTTCTCAAGGTACCGGCGCACAGGCTCGTCGCCCTGGTAGGACCCGAACAACACGACTTCGCGGGCCGTGGAACCCACGCCGCTACCCACCTTCTTCAGCCGTGCGCCGATCACCGCGAACACAGCCGTGCGCGCCGACAATTCCGGCACGTTCGACATCGGCGAGCGCAGCAACCACCAGCCCTTCCAGTCCAGCGTGAACGACTTCACGAATCCTCCGGCCCTGGCCTGCGGCGGCGGGCAAAGTGGCTTCCCGCGCCCGCGCCGGGCGAGCCTGAGTGTACCACATGAAGCGCAGCGGACTAAGTCCGGTAACCTTTCGGCAACGGTACAGTGAAAGGCAGACGGGCGGCGCCAGGGCCGCCCGCCAGTCTGACTGCAGACGATGGCCTATTCGGGCGCCTTTTCGTCTTCGCGGTCCTCTGTTGGCTGCTTCACCGGCTGCTCGACGCGGATCGTCTTGTCGCCGACTCGCAGCACGACCTCGGGGCCTAGCGCGAGTACTTTGGCCACCTCATCGCCCTGGCGGGCCAGCGCGAACCACTCGTCGCTCAGGTATTCAACGACCTGTGCTTCGGCCAGCTCTTTATTCTTCAGATCGCTTTCGATCCACGCGTTGTCGCTCCAGATAAAGCTGCGCGTGCCGACCGTGCGTATCACGTTGGCGGCTTCGTGCCGCGCCTGCTCGTCGCTCAAGCCGGCCCGCTTCAACTCCTCGGCGCGCGAATCGGACCGTGTTGAGTCTCCTGCGCGCCGTGCCCGAGCTGCCACGTCGTCCTGTGACTTTTTCTCAAGTTGCTCGCCTTCGGCGGCTGAGTCGGCTTTGCGCCGGTCGGCGTTGGCGCCTGAGGCATCTACGGCACCGCGGCCGGACTGACCCTCCGGTGCCGCGGGCGCTATTCCGCCGCCAAGCCCCCGTCCGCCGCGATTGCCGAACGCGTTATCGTCGCCGCGGCGGCCCTCAGGCAGCGGACGGCCTGGGCGCGGTGGCGGTGTGTCTTCGACGATCAGGAAGCTGGTATATGGCGTAACGATGCCGAACTTGGTCCCAAGCCGCACAATCTCTTCCTCAAGTTCTTTGTTTGCGCCCTTAAGATTGATCTGGTCCATCAGGTAGCCGACACGCCGTACCGCCCACATGCGGGGCAGGTAGGCTTTGCTGGTGTCGTTTTCCTTGAACTCGACCGAGTACTCAAAGGCGCGCTTCTCGCCATTGACCATGCCTTCCAAGACTAACTGGTGCTTGCCCGGCTTGTCGAAGCGGCCAAGCACAGACAACTGAGTGCCGGCAAACACGTCGCCGGGCACCTGCGGGTGCAGATCGTGCAACTCGGCGCCGTCAATGCGCAGTTTCACGTCGCTGAGCACCGGGCTGGAGATCTTGCCGGCGAAGTTGCTGATCTTGATCTCCATGTCCTCCTTGGGCTTGACGTACTCGCGTTGGCCCTTGTTCTCTTCGGCCAGGGTGTCAAGCAGCCAGGTGTTCACGTCATAGCCCACACCGAAGGGGAACAGGCGCACATGATCAGCGCGGTTGTCCCGCGCCAGTTTGGCAAGCTCGCGCACGTTGGTGATCTCGCCCATCGTGGGCAAGCCGTCGCTGAGCAGCAGGATGTAGCAAGGTCGCTGGCTGTCCTTGCCCGCCAGGCTGTAGGCTGCGCGCAGTGCGCCCTCAAAGTTGGTGCCACCGGTGGCGGAGAGCCTGTCGATCTTCGCGAGTGCTGCGTCACGCGCTTCCTTGCCTGCCACGGTGAGTTCCTCGTGCAGCTTGCGTGCCTCGGTGCTGAAAGTGACGACCGCAAAACGGTCCGCGTCGTTCAAGGAGCCGACAACGAACTTGAGCGCTTTCTTCGCCTGATCGATCTTGCCGTCGTCCATCATGCTGCCGCTGGTGTCCAGCACGACCACCACGTCCTTCGGCAGAATGTCCTCGGCAGCAAGCTTGATTTGCGGTGTGAGCAGTGCCAGGAAGTACCCGGCTTCCGTGCCGGCGCGATAGCCCATCACATTGGCGCTGACGGCGCCATCGGCGAAGCCGTAGAAGAGGTCGAAGTCGTGGGCCGGCTGTGCGTCTTTCAATTCCAGGCCGATGACAGCTTCGTTGTCGCCCTTGCGTATGACCTCAACGCTGTGGGTGGGGGAGTAGATGGTGCGCAGGGCTTGCTCAGTTCTCAGCGTCACTTTGACGCTGATTGTCCTGGGGGCCGCAGGGCTGAAACTGCGCGTGCGCAGCGGGTATGCAAAGCGCACAAGGCCGCTGTCGTAAGGCAGCAGCTCGGTGTAGGTGAAGGTGATCGTCAATTCCTGGCGTGGCAGGATCGGAAAGACGCGGGCCTTGAATAATCCGCGCCCCGCGTACTCCAGCAGGCCGGGATCGATCATGCGTCGTACAGTGTCTTCATAAATCCTGCGTGCCTTGTCGGCCGCAAGCAATTCGCCCTTCACCATCTCGCCGTTCATCGTCATCTGAAATTCGTTGATGGCCGCTTCGGCAGGCAGCGGGAAGAGGTATTCGCCCTCAAGCTGTCGGTTATTGGGGTTGAAGAAGACCTGGGTGACCTTCGTAGTAGCGCCCTGCTGATCGATGTCCGTCTCTACCAAGTGTGAGCGGATCTCGATCGGCATGGTCTGCGGGATGGGGCGCGGGGTCGGCCTTGGTCGCTCAATGCGTCGGTCGATCACGATTCCTTGCGCCGATACCGCAAGGCAGCCGGCAATGGCCAGGAGACTCATCAACCAGAAGGACTTGTTTGTGAACATAATGTCGCTCCGTTCGCGTGACGTGCCTTGGTTTGAACGGCAGCCAAGGCAAGCCGGTTCCGCGAAAATGGAGATTGGGCAACGGATGCGCGAGCGGCGCTTCGACTGCGCCGAATCGGGGGGCCAGAGCAACGGCGCTCTTACATCGCGCTGGCTTTGACAGGCAGAATGCGGACGCTTTGAGCAACCTGGAACAGCCGTTTTTCGGCGAACAGGTTGATCGCCTCGGGGTAGGTTTCGCGCTCAGCTTCCATGACGCGGGCCTGCAGCGTTTCCGGCGTGTCGTTGGGCAGCACCGGCACCTTGCGCTGCAGGATGACCGGGCCGCGGTCATACACTTCATCCACGTAATGCACCGTGCAGCCGGTTTCGGTTTCACCGGCCTTGAGCACAGCTTCATGCACGCGGATGCCGTACATTCCTTTGCCGCCGAACCGGGGCAGCAGCGAGGGGTGAATGTTCAGCACCTTGCCCTTGAAGCGCTCGGGCAGATGAAGGTAACTGAGAAACCCGGCAAGCAGAACGACATCCGGCTTGACCGCGTTGACCATCTTGAACACCTGGCGCGAAAAGGCTCGTGAGTCGGTGAAATCCTGGCGGTTGACGATCTGGACGGGCACGCCGTACTTCTGGGCCTTGGCGATGCCCGGGATGCCGTCTTTGCTGGCGATGACGCCGACGGGCTCAAGCAGGCATGAGCCGTCGCGCGAACGCAGCAACAGGTTTTCCATCGTAGAGCCGGAGCCGGAAATCAGAATGACGCCGCGGGCTTTCTTCGGATTAGACCTGTCAGCCATGGTGTCTTCCAAGCCGCAATGGCGCGGCGTTGCGATAAGGATACACCATCGGCGTCAAGCGTCCAGCGAGTGGGGGTGTTGGGGAAAAGCCAGTCATTCCACGACCTTAGTGCAACGTACGCACAGGTGTGCGTGCTCCTTGACGCTGCCGACGTCCCCGGTGCGGCGAAAGCAGCGTACGCATGGCTGCTCGGCGCTTGGCGAGGTTTTGACCCACAGGCCCTTCACGTCGGTGGCCGGTTCAAACTCCTGCAGCGCGCCATGGTCGCTTTCGGCGTCGATGGCGGCTGCGCTTACGTTGAGCATTTCGGGCAACTCTCGTGTCAGCTCTTCGGGCGTGCCGAACCGGGCGAGCTCCTTCGCCAGCTCTGCGCTGACGCCCAGCGTTACCGCCGCGTCGTAGCCCTTGCCGATAGTGCCCTCCTTGCGCATGCGGTCCAGCACGCGGTCACTTTCAGCTTTCAGGCGCAGCAGCAGGCGGTACTTGGCGTCCAATCCGGCATCTCGAACCAGAAAGCCGCCCTGTGCTGGCCACGATGCGAGGTGCAGAGTGTCGGGCGAACCGGGCCGGCGCGGGAAGAACTCCCACATCTGCTCAACCGTGTGCACCAGCACCGGCGCGAGCAGCCGCATCAGCACGTCGGCGATCACCCAGTAGGCGGTTTGTGCGCTGCGGCGGGGCACGCCGGTCGCATCGTCGCAGTACATGCGGTCCTTGCACAGATCCACGTACTGGCTGCTGAGCGTGACATTCGCGAAGTCAAACAGCGCGCGCATAGCCACGTGGAACTCGTAGCGATCCCACCCGGCGGTGACTTCCTCGACCACGCGAGCGCATTGCGAAAGCGCCCAGCGGTCGAGCGGCAGCATGTCCTTGTACTCGAGCGCGTGCTCGTTGGGCACGAAGTCGAACAGGTTGCCGACCAGCGCCCTGTAGGTGTTGCGCAGCTTGCGATACGCATCGCCGTGGGCCTGGATCAGCTTGTACGTCACCGGGATCGGATCGCTGGTGTTGGAACTCGCGAAAAACAGCCGGATCAGGTCAGCGCCCAGATCCTCGCAGCCCTTGTCGATCGGCCAGATGTTGCCCTTGCTCTTGCTGCCCTTTTCGCCTTTTTCATCCACCACGAAGGCGCTTGTTAAACATTGCTTGAACGGTGATTTGCCCTGTGTCGCGACGCTCAGGATCAACGACACCTGGAACCATCCGCGGTGCTGGTCGTCCCCTTCGAGGTAAATGCCGGCGGGGAATTTGTCAGCCAGCTCCGAGTCAGCGAGCATCACGGACCGGTGCGACGAGCCGCTTTCGAACCAGACGTCGAAGATGTCGTCCATGCGGTTCAGCTTGCGGCCTTTGAACTGTGTCGGGCGAAACTCGTCCGGCAGCAGCTTTTCGACCGGCCAGTTTTCTTCGTCGTACCAGGCGTTGCTGCCGTGCTTGGCAACCACGTCGATCACGCGGTCCACCGACTCGGTGCAGATACAGACTTCCCCCGTCTCCGGGTCCATGAACGCCGGGATGGGGATGCCCCAGAACCGCTGGCGCGAGATGCACCAGTCGGGTCGGTTCTCCACCATGGAGGAGATGCGCTTCTGGCCCCACTTGGGGAACCATTCGACGCGGCCGATCTCATCCAGCAGGCGCTGGCGCAGCGGCTTCGCGTCGGGGTTCATCTGCGTATCGGGATCGACGTGGTCGATGTTGACGAACCATTGCTCCGTGACGCGGAAAATCACTGGCGTGTGCGTGCGCCAGCAATGCGGGTAGCTGTGCGGATACGGCTCGCTGTGCAGCGACGAACCCTGCTCGCGCAGCTTTTCGACGATGGCGTCGTTGACCTTGAAAATGTGCTTGCCGTCAATCAGTGTCAGCCAGTCGTTGGTGAAGTCCGCGGGTAATTCCAGTTCATCCAGCAGGCGCGCGCCGGTGTAGTACTGGCCGGTGGGGGAGACGGGGCACACCGGCGGGATGCCGTACTTCTTGCCTGTCTCAAAGTCCTCTTTGCCGTGCCCTGGCGCGGTGTGTACCAGCCCCGTGCCGTCTTCGAGCGTGACGTAGTCAGCGAGCACGACGGGACACGTGGTTCCCCACAGCGGATGCTTGTATTCGACGCCCGCCAGGTCGCTTCCTTTCAGTACGCGCACCACGCGCACTTCGCCTAGGTCTGCCTTTTTGGCCACCGCTTCGCGCAACTCTTCAGCCACGACCATGCGCTCTGCGAACCCGGCGCGGTCATACTCGACGAGCGCGTACTCGGCTTCCGGATGCACGGCGATGGCGCGGTTGGCGGGCAGCGTCCACGGTGTCGTCGTCCAGATCAGCAATCCGGTCGGCTTTTCCAGCAAGTCGCCGACTGCCGACTGCGCGCTGCCGGCTGACAACACCATCATCCGCACATAGATGCTCGGATCGGTCCGGTCCTCGTATTCCAGTTCCGCCTCTGCAAGCGCTGATTGCGCCGCCCAACTCCAGTGCACTGGCCGCTTGGCTCTTGTTATGTAGCCACGCGCGTACAAGTCGCGAAAAACCCTCAGTACGTTGCTCTCGTAAAGCGGGCTTGTTGTTAAGTACGGGTCTTCCCAGCGGCCGAGCGTGCCCGTGCGCTTGAACTGCCTGCGCTGCGTATCCACCCACTTGTTGGCGTACTCGAGGCACAGCTCGCGCAGCTTGACCGCGCTCATGTCCGGTGGCTTTTTGCCGCCGAGTTCTTTCAGCACGTTGTGCTCGATCGGCAACCCGTGGCAGTCCCATCCGGGCACGTAAGGATTATCAAACCCGCGCATGGTGCTGTACCTCACCACCATGTCCTTGAGGATCTTGTTCATCCCCGTGCCGGTGTGCGCGTCGCCGTTGGCGTAGGGCGGGCCGTCGTGCAGCACCCAGGGCTCAGCGCCCTTGCGGGCTTCCCGGATGCGCTCATAAAGCCGCGTGTCGGCCCAGCGCCTTTGCAGGTCGAGTTCAAGCTGCTGCAACCCGGCCTTCATCGGGAAATCGGTCTTCGGCAGGAGTACTGTCGATTTGTAGCGCTCCTTGGCTGCCTTTGCGTCGTCCGTCATGTTGGTCCTTTTGCCGCGTGGCGCTGTTCAAAACGGAGTTACGGAGCAACGGACAAAAACCAAAGGGCGGTTCTCTGTTTCTCCGTGACTCCGTGTTTAATCCATTCCCGCCGCGGAAGCGGCATCCGTGTTTATCCGTGATGGTCAGTGGTTACAACGACGTGGGCCGGGCAGGCTTACAACTCAGCCAGCTCGGCGTCGGTAATTCGCTCGGCTTCTTCCACAATCAGGTTGGGTATGCCGTCTATGATGCGGTAGGCTTTGCGGGATTCCTTGCACAGCAGGCGGTCGCCGCGCTGAACAAGCGGCTTGTGGCTTTCCGGGCAAACCAGCATGGCCAGGAAATCAGGGTCGAGCGATTTTGTGCTGCCGTCCGTCATGGCGCTCAAAGTAAGCAACGGGGCACGGTTGCACAAGGCAAGGCACTTGAAGTCGCATTCCTTTCCACTTCCTCAACTCCAACGTCCAACTGGCTAGTCCGCCCCTTGACAGTCTTTCCACCCGCCACTACTGTTCCCGGCCCTCTGCGGGTCTGTGCCGCAGTGTCAGGATACAAAGATGAAGAAAAGAATCCGCAAGAGCAACCTGAAGCGCAACCGCCTGCATGGTTTTCGTGCCCGCATGAAGACGGCCGACGGACAGGCTGTGCTTGCGCGTCGCCGCCGCAAAGGCCGCAAGAAGCTTAGCGTCAGCGACGAGCGGAAGGTGAAGCAGCTGGGCGCGCCGCGCAAGGTCAACGAACGTCAGCGTGTGCGCAAAGAGTTGCGCCGCCAGGAACGCAAGCGCGCCGGCAAGATCTAGGCACACTCAATCCAGTCGTGTACTGCAAAGCCGACCAGAGTCGGCTTTTGCAGTTGTTGGCCGCGCCGGCTTCACGCCCGGGCGTAGAGTACAGCCGCAATCACGGCAAACAGGATTGGCGCCGCGCTCGCGCCAACGAAGGGTGCCCAAGCGCCGCTTTGCGCAAGGGTCTCGAACCAGAACAACAGGATCTGGTACCCGACCACCGCCAGCAGCGCCAGGCTGCTGTTCGCGAACATCCCACGGCCGGACCGGCTAAGTACCGCGCCAACGCCGCACGCAAGCAGAATGAACCCCGAAAGCGGGTGCCACAGCTCGTGCCACAGTGCCACGCGCAATTCGCGGTCCTGCACGCTGGCGCGCGCGTCGGTCCATAGCTCGGTCAATGGCCGGTCGCCGTAGCTGCGGCGGCGGCGTGCAAAATCAGCAGGGAACAGCTCGCCGAAGGGCGGCTCACCCTCGAACACTTCGGCGATGCCGTCGCCGATTGCGGTGGCGTCGGTCAACTCCTTCAGGTCATGAATTTCTGAAGGGCGCGGCGACCACCAGGCCGCTCGGTCTTCCAGCCACGTCAGCTCACGGGCAACCAGCAGCCTACTGCCGTCGGCGCTCAGAATCCGCACGTCAGTCAGCGTACGCGTGTCCAGGTTGTACTGGCGGACAAACCAGACGTTGCCGCCGTCGTCACGCACCGAGATGCGGCGCCCCTGACGAAATTCGAATGCCCCATAGGGCGACTCACGGGCCGACTGGGCAAGCTGCGGCAGTGCTGCCTGTCGAAGCGCCAAGCCGACCAGGCCCAGTACCAGCACGGGAATCATGATTGCGGCCAGGGCACGCTTGCGGCCGAAGCCAACCGTTTCAAGCAGCAGCAGCTCGCGCGAGCGGATCAGCCGTGCAACGGCAAACATTCCGGCTGCGAACAGCATCAGCGGATACAGCAGATAGAGGATGGGAGGCAGATTGAAGGCGTAAAACAGTGCGGTTCCCCGTGCGACGTCGGGGAACTCCTGGATCTTCTCAAGGTTCAGCAACACGTCCACAACAAGGAAGACCGTGGTGAACAGGGCAATCACCAGGACGAAGCTTTGCACGAAGACCCAAAGGAAGTAGCGGTCGTAGCGCTTCATGCCCGCGTTGTGCCATGAGCGGCCCTGAATTTCGAGTGAACCAGAAGACCGAAGAGCGTTAAATCGTCTTTTGCGGTCTTTATTCTTTTGACATTCTCGGGAAACTTGCGATAATTCCATACGCGCGGGCGAGTGGTTCGCCAGCCGGCAACTTCCACCAGTGCGGAGGAATAGCGCAGAAAAACACAGAAGACTGTTGACAGGCAAGGGGTCAGGGCGTAATTTATAAACTGTAAAGTACACCCCCGCACCCTGGAGTCCTCCATGCGTACCACGCTCCCGCCTGAGCCATCCTTCCAACGCTTCGGTTTTTCACGCGCCTCTGCATATCTGCCAAAGGCGTATGTCGTGCCCACCAAACTCGAAGCCTCGTCACGAAAAGATCTCCAGCACCATTGGGAGCGACTCAAGGTTCACGGCGACGATTCTGTTCGCAACCTGCTCATTGAGCACTACCTTCCGCTTGTCCGCGTTACCGCAGAAAGAATGCACGGCAAGCTGCCTAGCCACGTCGAGGTGGACGAACTGATTCAAGCCGGCGTCTTCGGATTGATGGACGCCATTGACGGGTTCGACCCCGATCGCGGCGTCAAGTTCGAGGTGTACGCGAAGCAGCGCATCACCGGCGCCATCCTGGACGACCTGCGCGACCAGGACTTCGCCCCGCGTCTGGTGCGCACCCACAGCCATCGCCTTGACCGCGCCTACAAGGACGTCGAGGCAGACACAGGCGCAGTGCCTGAGCCGGACCAGGTCGCAGCAAGGCTTGGCATTTCGATGGAAGAGCTGGATCGTTGGCTGCGTGAGATCAACCGTGCCAACATCGTCAGCCTCGACCGCGCAACCAGCGAATACGACGGTGAGGGCAAAGAAATCCGCAAGGTGGACACCATCGAGGACGCGGATGTCCCGGCCCCGACCCATGCCATGGAGCGACGCGAGCTGGTTGAGTTGGCGACGCGCGGATTGAGCAGGAAAGAAAAGCTGATCGTCATCCTCTACTACCTAGAGGAACTGACGATGAAGGAAATCGGGGTCGTGCTGGATCTGAGTGAGTCGCGGGTCTGCCAGATTCACAACCGCATTATCACGCGGCTGAAGCAGCAGCTTCAACGCCTGCGCGACGACTTGATGAGCTAAGCTCCTTCCGGCGCTGAAGTTAGGTGATGAAACAGCCTGCCCGACAGATCCATGGTCAGCGTTGATTCGTGTACCGACAAAATCCCGGTTGCCGTGCGCTTGCGCGCTGGGCCACATTTCGCTAACCCAATGCCCTTTCCGTCGTTAAGGTGGGAATGCACCCCGCAGTGCCCCTCTCGGAATCTTTGTCCATGCTCAGGTTCTTTGCTGTAGTGCTGTTGTTGGCGGCTGTTTCCGCCCCAAGCCTTTACGCTGAAGACCAATTGATGTTTCCGCGCCTGCGTACCTTGCAGGACATGGTGAATCGTACCCGCGACACGCGTTATCGCGACGACCGCGGATTGATGGGCCAGGATGCCTTCACGGCGGGCTTCAGCGCAGGCTACACCAGTGACTATTTCTGGCGTGGCTTCAAGCTGTTTGACGGCGACCTGCTGCTGCGCGGTGACGCTTACGTGAACGTGTACGGGTTCGAAGCCAGCGTCTGGGGCATGTGGGATCTCGCGCGTGAGCAGGCGCGACCTACCGAGATGGACTATCGCTTCCGGTACCAGTTTGAGCTTGAGGGCGCGCTGCTCTCTATTGGCTATACGTATTTCGATTTCAGTGGCAGTGACGGCAGCATCGGCCGGCGCGACCAGGGTTTCGGCGCCAAGCCGCTGAAGGACTTTCCTGACGACCGCATGTCGCCCAGCGTTCACGAGTTGCAGATCATGATGACGTACTTCACCAGCGTCATCCAGAGCGAGGGTGCCAACCTGCGCTACACCCTCAATTACTTTCAGCGGCTTGACGATGAGGGCTCTCGCTTCGAAAGCACGGTGAGCTTTTTTGTGGATTCGCCGATGTTCACGATCTTTGGCGACTACATCGAGATCACGACCACCACGGTGTACCAGCATCGATACCTGACGAATGACAGCCACTTCCAGGGGCAGACGTTCTCAGCGCGCCTCGTTTACAACCTGCACAAGTACGGCATGTTCCCGCTGTACTTCCAGCTTGAGGCGCACTACTACCTTGCCTTTGAAGCGGACTACGTGGACGGTTTCTGGTTTGGCGGCAGCGTGAACTTCAGGTTCTAGCGCGGCTGTGGCCTTTACGAATCGCCCCCGGGAATCGTTAATCGCTACCATGGCGGCAAGCAAGCCCGGCAAAAGCGGACTGCGCACCCTGATCAGCGGGTTTCTTGGCCGGTTTGTGCGGCGCGGGTTTTTTCGGCTTGTGTTTCTGCTGTTTCTGCTTGGCGCGGTGATGCCATTTGCCGCGCTGCAGGCCATCGCCAACCGCGGCAGCGCGAACCTGTTGCTTGAAAACGTCGTGGCACAGGTGTTTGACCTGAATGTCGCCGACGTGTCCTGGAACCGTGAGTCCACTGCCATCACGGGCCCTGACCTGGCACTGCGCGGCACCATCGAGTACCGCGACGTGCGCGTGTCACGACGCGCGGGCTCAACACCCCACCCCGAGCGTGAACCGCTGCAATACGACTTCGTGCGCATCCCCAACGTGCGCATCACCTACGACTTGAAGCGCCTGCCGCAGCCCGTTGTTCGTATCGAAATCTGGGGCGGATTGTCTCTGCACTTCAACATTCACGGAGGCACGTGGCTTGACCAGGATTTGTTTCTGACCGGTGAAGGGGAAGCCGCCCCGCCGGAGCTGCCGCAAATCATCCTGGGCGACGAAGCGACGGTGCGCCTGCGCGCGGACGGGATTCTGGTGGCGCCCGAAGACTTTGACCGCGGCGTAGAGTGGTATGACTTCGCCCTGAAAAACCTGAGCCTGCTGACTAATCCTTCTGAGCCTGACCGTTATCAGATCAACGGTGACATTGAGAGTGAGCGCTTCAAGAACTTCGTGCTCGGTGGCCACGTGGCGCGCACCGGGCGAGAGATCGAAGTCGAGTTTCGTACACGCGAGGACCTTCACTTCAACCGTGACTACGCCGCGGTGCTGGCCGACGATGTGCGCGCCACGGTTGAGCAGTTCTCGATCGACGCCCGGCGCACGCGCATGAAGGGCAAGCTTTCCATCCGGCCCGACGAGGAGCTTCGCTTCGATGCCCACGTGCGCGCCGACGACGGCAAGGTCTGCTATGTCGGGTTTCCTTTGCTGGTAGAAGACGTCGGCGCCGACATCGTCATCGTGAACAACAGCCTTACCGTGGATGCCATCGGCCGCCGCAACGGCGCGACTGTCAGCGTGTTTGTTGACGTCAAGCGCATCGGCACCGCCAGCGAATCGTTGCAGGTTGATGTGGACATCCGCGATCTGATGGTGGATGAGTCGTTCCGGCTTGGCCTGCTGGATACGCGCCAGCAGCCGGACAACCAGGATTACGCGACCGGGCTGCCGTACCCCGAGGACGAGTTCGACGCCGAGGCCATGGTGCGGGCGCGCGGCACTCGCGGGTATCCCGAGTGGCCTGGCCCGGCGCCGTGGGAGGGAGGGCAGGTATATCCGAATCTGGACGCGATCTTCCCGTTCGTAAGCCGCGCGTTTGCCCCGCTTGGATTGGCGGACTTCCGTTTGCGGTTCCAGGGCAATGTAATCGGCATTAATCCGGAAACGAACGCGCGCACGCGCGAGGACTCGCTCAGCTTCAAGGTGTTCCTGCGCGATGCCACCGCCGCGTTTGTCGGCCTGCCGGAAAGCGGCCCGGGGTTTCCGGTCCCGCTGCGCAACGTTTATGGGGTGATTGAGGGCCGCAAGTCCAAAGATCAGCCCGGGCGCTACGATGTGCGCGGCTACACGCAGGCTGAACTGGAAGATGAACTTGGGCCGGTGGCATCGGCGGGCCTGGTTGCGCATCCCCAGGGTTTGATCGGCACGCTGTCGGGGCCCGGCGAACAGGTTTTCATTAACGCTGTTTATCAGGACCACGTGGACCCGCAGCAGGCGCGGCTGCAGTTGAACGTTTCCACGCGCGGTGTTGAGTTCGATGATCGCATCATGTCGCGTCTGCCGCCGGCAGTGCGGGAGCGTGTCGAGGCGTTCCTGCCGCGCGGCCCCGTCAATGTGGAGATGGCGTCCCTGCTGATCATGCCGCGCAGCGAGACTGAGCTTGTGTACGACTTTCGCCTTGCCGCCGCTGGCCTTGCCGCGGTGTACCACTTTCCCGGCGCCGCCGAGGCCGCCCGCTTTGACGAAGTGCAGGGAACCATCGTGGTGGACAGTGTCGGGGATGTTGTGCGGCTTGAGCGCCTCCGCGGCCGCCTTGCCGGCAGCCGCGTGAACGTTTCGTTTCTCGAAGTGCGCGGCAACAGCATCCAGTCGTTCCTCGTTGAGTCAGATGAGTTCGAAGTGCGGCCGGAGCTTGAATCTGTACTGCCACCCGGTATTGCCACCGTGCTGCGCAACTTCAAGCCGCGCGGGCACGTCCGCATGAGGATTGAGACGGTCGGCGAAGCCGGGCTTGATTTCATGGAAGCCGACGTGCGCTTTCTTCCGCCGACGGCAGATCGCACCAGCACCATCGAGTTTTCGCGCTTTCCGTACGTGCTGTCCAATGTGGAGGGCCGGCTGTTCGTCACGATGCGGCCTGACTCGGTGCAGGTTGCCGTTCGTCAGTTCAGCGGTCGCGGACAGGGCGACGCGCGCGTTGTGATCGACGGCCTGGTAACGATGCCCACGGGCAACGAAGCCGGCGCCGCGGGCGAGGAATCACTGCCCGTAGTGGATGTGCACATCAACGCCGAGCGCGTGCCGACAGAGTCAAATCTGCTGCGCGCGTTCACCTCGATGGCGCATCAGGCCGGCATGGCGGAGGAGGGCAAGAAGCCCCGCATGATTGAGTTTATCGAGGACCTGAACATGACCGGGACGTTTGGCGTGTCTGGTCGGTTCGTGATCGATGATGGCGGGCAGATGGACTGGCGGTTTGAATTGCTGCTCGAAGGCGCGGGCGTGCGGTTTCGGCACTTTGCCCTGCCCGTGCAGGAGTTGTTCGGCGCGGTGATCGTTGAAAGGGCCGGCGAAGGCGCCGATGTAAGCATGCGCAACGTCCGCGGCCGGACGGGCGAGGGCGAAGTGTTCCTGCACAGCGCCGGCTTCAGCGATGAGCGCGGCTGGCATATCTCTGCAAGCGGCCGGCAACTCGACTTCACCGACGCGGGCCTGCGCGGCGCATTTCCAGAGGACTGGGTGGAGTTCCGCAACATGCTTTCGCGGCTTAGCCCGGTAGGCAAGTTTGACATCGACCTGCACCTGACCGGTAAGGACGAGTTCAAAACCTACAAGGTCTCACTGGACACGTGGGAAACCAACGTTGACCTGGGCTTGAACTTTGACCGCATGACAGCGCGCTTTGACGTGGAGGGGGTGCTGGACGGCGCGACGCAGCGCATGAATGGCGCTGTCTTCATCAAGGAGGTGTACTTCAAGCGCGCGCGATTCAACGACATCACCACCAGCGTGCAGTTTTTTGAGGACCGTCTGCTGTTCCCCAATCTGCGCGGCTACTTCTACGACGGGTGGGTGGAAGGTCGTTTTGCCATGCAGGGCAGCGCATATGACGGGGACATTTCGATTCGCGCCGCCGACCTCAGTGGGCTTGGGCGTACTGCCTTTCCGGATGCGGGCGAGCTGATGGGGGCGATGGACGCCGAGGTAAAGTTTTACTCGCCGCCTGACCGCACCGGCATGATCGGCCGCGGCCGCGTCGATGTTCAACCTTTTGACCGCAGCAGCGATGACCCGGCGCGCAACACCTGCAAACTGGCGCCGGTGCCGCTGTTCAATGCGATTTTTGAGGCGATCGGCCAGGAACAGAATTTCGACGAGGGCCACGTGTTTTTCTGGTTCGGCGGCGACCGTGTCATCATTCGCGAGATGGACTTTGTGTCCGACAGCGCGCGCGTGGAAATTTTTGGCGGCGACGACGAAAACTGGATCGCGTACGACACCACGCAGATGAAGATGAAACTGTTCTTCACCCTCGCACCACGCTCGCCCATCGCCATCCCGCTGCTCCAGGACATTCTTGACCTGTTGAAGCAGATCTTGTTCCCGCTGTTCGTGACCGGCACGCTGAATGACCCAAGCGTTGAGCCTTTCAGCCGCAGCGCCGAGGACCTTGAGCGCGAGCAGGATGAGTTTCCGCGAAGACCGAGGGGCGGCTGATGCCCCGCCGAAGGCCCAAGCCTGAACCCGGCGAAACCGGCGGGCGTATCCGCATCAGCGGCGGCACACTCCGGGGGCGCTTCATTGAATGCCCGCAGACCGGCGGCGTGCGTCCCATGCTGGCGGCGACACGCATGGCCATGTTCAACGTGCTTTCCGGTGCAGTTAAGGGCGCCGTCGTGTGGGATTGCTTTGCCGGCAGCGGATTGCTGGGGGTCGAGGCCCTCAGCCGAGGCGCGAAATTCTGCGTGTTTGTGGAGCGCGACGGCACGCACAGCCGCGTTGTCCGGGGCAACCTCGACGCCATGAAGCTTGCAGAGCGGTCGCTGTTGATTCGCGGCAGCATGTTTGAACTGGTCAAACCGGGCGTGCCGCCGCTGCCGCACACACCGGCTGACCTGCTGTTGCTTGACCCGCCACACGCAATGATCGAGCAGCGCGACGGGCCCTTCTGGCAGTGGGTGAATACGCTGCATCAGACGCCGCTGGCAGGGCCGCAGACGGTGGCGTGCATCGGCCACCCCGCAGACCTGAGAGTGCCGGAGGCGGTGGGGGAGTTCCGCGTGATAGACCGCCGCGAATACGGAACTGTGGCGTTCACCCTGCTGGGGCCCTGAGCCACGGCCGTACAGCCTGCTGAATCCATGCTAGCATCGCGAAGATGGTGGAGACCCTTCCCAACACCGGTAGCAACAGCCCGCAGCCATCGCTGATCGGCCTTGAGCCGGCGCAGCTTGCCGACATCGTCCGCGCGGCAGGAGGCAAGGCGTTTGCGGCCAAGCAACTCGCTGAGTGGATGTACAGCAAGCGCACGATTGACTTCGATGCCATGACCAACCTGAGCAAGGAGCTGCGCAAGGCGCTGCAGCACAGCCACACACTGATGACCTCCAGCGTGATTGCGCGGGAGGAATCCGGCGAAGGCACAACCAAGCTGGCGATCCGTCTGACAGACGGTCTGATCATTGAAGCCGTCTTGATGCGCGAAGCCGACCGGCGTACCGCGTGCATCTCAACGCAAGCCGGCTGTGCCATGGGCTGTGGGTTTTGCGCCAGCGGTAAGCTGGGGCTGAAACGCCACCTGACGCCCGGTGAGATTCTTGAACAGCTCTATCACATCGAGGCACTGATCAGCGACGAAGCGTCGGACAGCGACGACGCGCCCTCGCGCCTCACCAACGTGGTGGTGATGGGCATGGGCGAGCCGTTGCACAACTTCGACGGCCTGATGGGCGCCTTGCGCGCGCTGAACGCTGAGTGGGGCTTCAACTTCGGTGCCCGCCGCATCACCGTCAGCACGGTGGGCCTGCCTGATGCAATCCGGCGACTGGCTGAGCAGGGGTTTCAATTCAACCTGGCGATCAGCCTTCACGCGACAACGGACGAGCAGCGCACGAAGCTGATACCGACAAACGTCGCGACCGGGCTGCGCAGGATCCTTGATGCCGCCGCGTACTACTTCAAGCGCACGGGCCGTGAAGTCACGTTTGAGTACACGCTTGTCGGCGGCCGTAACGACAGCGAAGAAGACGCGCACCGTCTGCTGGCATTGCTGCGGGACTTTCCTCGCGCGAACGTGAACCTGATCCCGATGAACCCGGTTGAGGGCAGCGGGCTGCACGAGCCTGCACCCGACGCCGTGGATGGCTTCACTGAGATCCTGCGTGCCGGGGGAGTGAACACGCACGTGCGCCGCAAGCGCGGCCGCCGCGTGCAAGCCGCTTGCGGGCAGTTGCGGCTGCGCCTGGAGGCGCAGGTGACGGCACGCCAGGAAGGATGACTTCCCTGCAGAAAGTCTCGGACATCTTCACGGGCGCGCTGCTGGAGTCGCTGACCCGGTTTGAGCTGGGCGTGCGCTCGCTGGTTGCGTCAGGCATACGCGGCGAGCGGCGCTCGGTCCGTCGTGGCGGCAGCATCGAGTTCGCTGACCACAGGCAGTACGCGCACGGCGACGATCTTCGGCGCCTCGACTGGCACGCGCTGGCGCGGCTGGACCAGTTGCTCATTCGCCTTTACTCAGCCGAGGAATCCATGCCGCTGGAGGTCATTCTGGATGCCAGCGCCAGCATGGATTTCGGCGTCCCCACCAAGTACGTGACAGCAGCACGCATCGGCTGCGTGCTTTCGCAGATCGCACTATTGCACGCGACGCCCGTGTTGTGGCGCGTAGCGGGTGGCAAAACAGGAGAACCGGTACGAATGTCCGGCCGCAACGACCTGTGGCGCATCCTGCGCGTGCTGGACGACACGGTGCCGCGCGGGACGTCGGCGCTGGCGGCGGCGTTGCGGCAGGGCGCGATGCAGGGCCCGCGCCGCCGCTCGCTGATGCTGCTGACCGACGGGTATGAACAGGAGGCCATTCAGCCCGCGCTGCGGGCATGCCGCGCCGGCGGCACCGAAGTGTACCTGGTGCTGGTGCTTTCGCCCGAGGAGATTGACCCGGCAATGCGCGGCGAGTTCACGTTGATCGATGCGGAATCCGCGACCGAGAGCGGCCTGGTTGTGGATGCCGGAGCATTGAAGCGCTACCGTCGCGGGTTGAACGAGATGCGCGAGCAATGGCAGGAGTTCTGCCGCGCCACGGGCACGACGCTGCTTGAATTCAGCAGCGATCAGACGCTGGGGCCCGGGTTGTTTCGCGCACTGGCCGAGAGCGGGCTGATCGAATAGCGCTGCTACAACTTGGGCCGTTGCTTGAAGGCGCGCGTCATCTGTTTCATGCGCCGAAGTTCAAGATAGCCCGCGACACTCGAGGCCGGAATCGCGCCTTGCATGTGCCTGCGAGAGGCCTCACGGTCGTATATGCTGTACTCGCTGTGCCGGCCCAGTACCTGCACCGAGCCCTTGTACAGGCGCAGGCGTACTGTGCCCGTGACGTAGTGCTGGCTTTCACGGAAGAACGCGTCCAGCGCTTCGCGCAACTTGGTGAACCACTGGCTGTCGTACACAAGCCAGGCATAGCGCGCGGCGAGCATCGGCTTGAGCTCAATCATCTCGGCATCCAGTGTGAGCTTCTCAAGTTCTTCGTGCGCGAAGTGAAGGACGTGTGCGGCGGGTGCCTCGTACACTTCGCGGCTCTTGAACCCGAGAATCCGGTCTTCGACGGTGTCCGTGCGGCCGATGCCGTGCCTACCTGCGACTTCCTGCAATGACTCGACCAGGTCAACGGCCTGCATGCGCTGGCCGTTCAGCGCCACCGGCTCGCCGTGGTGAAACGCGATCTCGATTTCGTCAGCAGTGTCCGGCGCGCGCAGCGGACTGTCGGTGATCTGAAAGACGTCGTCATGCGCCTCGACGTTAGGGTCTTCCAGTTCACCGGCGCTGCTGCGAACGCCCCACAGGTTGCGGTCAGACGAATAGGCAGTCTCGGCGCCGCTGCCGGAAGGCAATCCGTGCTGCTTGAGGTATGCCAGCACGTCTTCGCGCTGGTTCAGCCCCCACTCGCGCATCGGGGCGATCACCTCAATCTGCGGGTCAAGTGCCGCGACCGCACAATCGAACCGGAACTGGTCGTTGCCCTTGGGGGGTGCGCCGTGCGCGACGAAACGCGCGCCCTCCTCGCGCGCAAGCGAGACCAGCTCAGTTGCGATCAGCGGGCGCGACAGCGCAGCTGAAAGATAATAGCCGCCGTAGCGTGCCCCTGCCTTAAGCGCCTTGAAGCAGTACTGTTTCACAAACGTGCGGCGCCGATCAATGGCGTGCACAGAGTCTGCACCGGCGTCGATTGCTCGCTGGCCGACTTCGTCAAAGTCGCCGCCCTGGCCGATGTTCAGCGCCAGTGCCACGACCTTCAGGCCGCGGGCGCGCTTCAGCCAGTGCAACGCGGCAGTCGTGTCAAGACCGCCGGAATAGGCCATGACGACCTTGTCCATGGGGTGAAGATAGCAGCGTGCGGTGGGGGGTCAAACGAGGCGAATCGGCGCCACTAGTTTTCGCCTGCTGAGCCTGAGCGTATCAGCGCCGCCTGACATTGTCGCTTGCGCGCGCGGGCGAGGTCTCTGCGGTTCAGGTCTGCGGTGATAGAGCTGGCTTTCAGGAACGCGTCGTAGGAATCAATCGCGCGCTGGTACTGCTCGTCCTGAAAGTACGCCGTGGCACGGACGAAGTGATGAATCGGGTTGGCGGGATTGTTGGCTTCAAGCTCGCGGGCCCAGGTTTCGGCAACTCGCACATCGCCATCAAGCTGGAACAGCGGCTCAATGCACATGGCTGCTGCCTCCAGTGCCATGCGGTAGCGGATGTTGCGCTCTTCGGTGATCAGGTCGTCCATGGTGGCGCGATAGCGCACCGCCAGGTCCACATTGAACGGGTCAGTGTTGATGTCCGTGACTTCGGTACGATCGCGCGCGCCGATTCGCGCCTGCTCAACTTCTTCGCGATGGCGGCGCACGAAGCTGCGGGTGAATTCCAGCGCCTGGCTGTAGTTCACGCGCGACTGTTTCTTCTCCCAGCTTTCAAAGTCGTCAGACAGGTACAGGCGCTGGGCTTCTTCCGAGAGACGCTGAGGCTCGGTGCCGGCGGCGCGAGCCTTGTCTCGCGCTTGCTCAAGCCCAATGTCCAGAAAGTACGCACCGAGACTCTGATAGATGAACACCAGGTCACGCTCGACCCACAAGTAGGTGGGGCTCTTGCGCCGAATCTCGAGAAGCATGTCACGGGACGATTGAAGGTTCTTCAACGCTTCCATCCGCCAGTACTGCCTGGCTTTGCGCCAACTTTCGCTTACCGCCTTCAGGTCGGCGATAGATTGCGCGGCAGCCTCAACCGTCAGTGATCTGGCTGTCTGTGCGTCTTCGATCGTGTACCCAACATCCGCCAGCTTCAGTGCTTCAGGGCCCTCCTGCATCCCAGCGATCCAGGGTGAAAACCGGGCCTGATCTTCGGACACCTTCTCAGCCTTCGAGAAGTCGCGAAACACGTATTCCAGCTTCAGCAGTTCCTGGCGATTTGTCTGGAACGAGCGGTGCCGGCGCCGAGCGCGCTCAAGGATCAGCAGCGGGTCTTCGGCATCTGTTGCCGCGTTGAGGTCCTGCTCAAGTGCCTCCAGCGCCAGCATGCCGTTGTCCATCCACTCGGCTTTGCGAACTTTGTCCGCGTGCAGCCGAAACAGGGCCAATCCGATGCCAAGCCGCGCGCGCAGGTCGTCGGGGTTAAGCTTTTCGGATTCAAGAAAACGTTCAATTGCACCGGGTTGCCGGCCGGCAGATCGAAGGAAATACGGCTCAATGCGCTGGGCCTGCAGCAGACAGTAGCCCTGGATGATTATGGAAAGCGCCAGGTCGCGATCGGGGTATTCGTGCTCGCGGATCAGGTTTTCGGCACTGGATGCCCACTGCATGGCAGCGGCGTAGTTGCGGTCGTCGTATTGCTGTTTTGCTTCTTGCAGCACCGAAGCAATGCGCTGGGCAATAGGCGTAGAGGGGCTGGTGCCCCGGTCGGGGTCCAGAGGCGTCACGCGCAGGTCAGACGGAGTCTCGTCGGCCTCCGACTCTGAAGTGAAAGAACAGGCGGACAGCACGACGGCGGCCAACAGGAAAATCACGTACTTGATCATGCCGGTCACTGGTCGGGGATGCGGCGGGGTCAAACCGACAATATAGGCGGTCTAAAGCGGCTTTCCAGCCCAAATCCGGCAGTCTGGCGTACCAGGACAAGCGCCCGATAAAGCTGTCATTCCGGGCGGATGCGTTGACGTGGGATAGCGTTGCCCTTACCATAGGCGCCCCCGTATGTGCCCCTGCTGGATTGCCTTGTGCACCGACTGGTTTTGCTGCTGCCGCTGCTGATGGCCGCCTGCCAAATGGCTGGTCCCGGCGTAGGCAGCATTTCCGCACCGCCGCAACCCGGTGAGCGCACGACCACCTACAACAATGACTGGGTTAACCCACAGCCCAGCGCCATGAACTCATTGCCTCAGCTGGAAAACTGGAGCACGGACCTGTCCGACCGCGAACTGGGCAAGTCACCGTGGTTTGACAACGATGGCAACCCGACGGGCCCGCGCAAGCCCGGCTGGCAGATCCGCCAGGAAGAACGTCAGGCGGCCCGCAAGGCTGAAATGCGCAAGCGGATGGGCATTACCAACATCCGCGACGAGCAGCGTGCCCGCAACGAAGCTGCCGACAAATAACCCCAGCTTTGCCCGGTATCCAATTTCGCCAGTCTGGCCCTGAAGCCGTGTGCGGCTACACTTGCGCAAGGAGTCTTGCGTGCGGTGGCGACCGACAATCTATCTGGGGCGCTGGGCCGGTGTCGAGGTTCGCCTCGACGGCCTGGTCGTACTGCTGATCGCCGTGCTCTTTTTTGTAAGCCTGCGTGACGCGACGGCAGCCAACGCGCCAAGCCGCGAAGTCTGGACGGCGGTTGCGCACCTTGCACTGCTTGCCGCAATGCTGGTCTGCATGTTTGCCCATGAGCTGGGGCACGCCGTGATGAGCAAGCTGCGCGGCCATCAACCCAGCCTGATCCTGCTTTCCTTCGTCGGGTTGACGTTCTTCAAAGCGGTTAAGGCCAGGCCGCGTGACGAGTTCTGGATTGCGCTTGCCGGTCCCATGGTCAACCTTTCGATCGCCCTGGTGGCCTCGCCGTTCATCGTGGTTGCGCTGGCTGATCGCTCTGCCCCGCCGCTGGTAAGCCAGGCGGGCATGGCAACCGTCAGCGGGTTTCTGGCGTGGATCAGCATCCTGAACTTCGGCGTGGCAGCCATCAATCTGCTCCCGGGGTGGCCGGCAGATGGTGCGCGCGCATTACGCGGGTGGCTTGCGCGAAAGTGGGGCTACGGCGCGGCGACCGTGCGGGCGGTGTCGATCAGCCACGGTTTCTGGCTGATCCTGGCAGGCCTCAGCGTGATGGTGATGACATTGGCGCCTGTCTTGAAGTGGTTTGGGGGCAGCATGCCGTCGCGCAGCCCGACATCCTTGCTGGTCATGTACAACATGCTGCTTCTGGTGCTGGCGACGCTTGGTCTCTATTACGGATGGGCTGAGAAGCGCCGGGTTGCGCGGCTGGGCGCTGAGCAGGCATCCAGGGTAGTCGGCCCGCCGCCTGAGTTCATGCCCTCGAAGTCACGCCAGGCAGACCGAGAAGCAGAACCCGACGCGGTCTCCGAAAGCGACGCCGAGCCGGACCCCGGCCCCGACATCGCAACGCGCGCCCGCGAAGCCGCAAGCGCAGGCAAAGCCATGTGGACGGTCGCGCGCGCCACCGGCAAGAGTGCCGGGTGGTTTGCGCGAAAGGGAACGCGAGTGATCGGCGCGATCTTTGCCTCGGAGAAAGAGCAAGGCGACAAGCAGGAAAAGGACGCATGATTGAAGCAAGACTGACGCCTGAGCCGCTTGACGCCAACGCGCTGCTGCGCGAAATCGCCGACCCGCAGGATGGCGCCGCTGTGCTCTTTCTCGGCGTCGTTCGCAACCACCACCAGGGCCGCGATGTGCTGCGCATTGACTATGAGGCCTACGGGCCGATGGCATTGAAAGAGCTGCAGAAGATAGCCCAGGACGTGGCGCGGCAGCACGGGCTTGAGCGCGTACTGGTAGTTCACCGATTCGGGCGTCACGAAATCGGCGACGCCAGCATTGCCGTGGTTATCGGCAGCCCCCACCGCGGTGCGGCCTTTGATGCCGCGCGGGAAATCATGGACCGCATCAAGCAGGAAGTACCGATCTGGAAGAAAGAGTACTTCGCCGACGGCAGCGTCGATTGGGTGCTGGCCGACAAGCTTGTACGTTCCTTGCCTGATGCCTGATGCGTTCCGCGCAATCTGGATCAATGACGCTGCGGCGGTACAGTAGCCGCGTGAACAGATTCTCCTGGGTAATCGAAAACGAAATTGCAGGCATGGCTGATCCTGCCGGGCGCGACGAGGCCGTCTGGCCGTGGCTGGCGGAAAAGGGCATCGGCCTGGTCGTCAGCCTGACAAGCCGCGCTCCGGACGGAAACACGCTGGCGCGATACGGCCTTGAGCTGCTGCACATCCCGGTACGTGACTTCACGCCGCCGACTGATGGCGACATTGATGAGTTTATCCGGCATGCGCGCTTTCAACGGCACGAGGGCCGGGCCATCGTTGTGCATTGCGGGGCGGGGATCGGACGCACGGGCACCATGATTGCGTGCTATCTTGTGGACAAGGGTGAATCACCGGATGCCGCGATCCGCACCGTGCGTAAAAAGCGCCCGGGCAGCGTCGAGACACCGGAGCAGGAGGCCGCCGTCCGCGCATTTGCCCGGCGCCGGCAGCAAAATCGTGAGTAGCCATGCACATCGCGATCGTGCGCACCGTCTTCCACGCGGCCCATGGCGGGGCAGAGCGCTATGCCGTGAATCTCGCGCGCACCTGGCTTGAACAGGGCCATCAGATCACAGTTGTCTGTCGCCAGCACGACAGCACCGACGCACACGGCATGGAGGTGCGCACGGTGTCGCGCCCGACAGTGCTGGGGCCGTACAAGCATCGCTGGTTTGCCAAACGCGCCGGGGATGCGGCGCGGGAAACAGGCGCAGACGCCGTTCTGTGCCTGGCTCGCGCCTATCCGGGCGACGTGCTTCGGCTGGGTGACGGCTTGCACCGCGCCTGGCTTGGCGCACGCTACCCCGACCTTGGCCAGCGTCGGATGGCGTTGCTTAACCCCCGCCAGCGCCAACTTTTGAAACTTGAACAGGCGCTGTTCGTGCCCGGCCGCTTCGGGTTGTACATCGCAAACAGCGCGATGATCCGTCGCGCGGTGATCCATATGTACGGGGTTGATCCGGCGCGAGTGCGAGTCGTTCCCAACGGCGTCGAGGCACGCTTCAGCACGCGCGCTGATGCGCGCGAGCTTCCTGTCTCTCGCGCGCGCCACGGCATTCCTGCCGACGGGCCAGGGATTCTGT
>CAZZBH010000050.1:0-25318 GCA_964652605.1 uncultured Planctomycetaceae bacterium | reverse complement strand
TCAAGAATCAGTTCGCGCAGCACGGGCGTCATCGTCATGTACTCGTGCACCGCAAGCCGGCCCTTGTATCCGGACTGGTTGCAGAACGCGCAACCCTTGCCGCGGAACAAGTCGATGTCCACGCTGGGCTGCCGGAAGCTCTGGGCAAGCTGTCGCTTGAGCGCGTCGCTGGGCGTGTACTCTTCTTTGCACTTGGGGCAAATCATACGAATCAGGCGCTGGCTGACTGCGGCAATCAGACTGCTGGTGATCATGTAGCGCTCAAGGCCCATGTCGGCCATACGCGTGACAGTCGCTACGGCGGTGTTGGTGTGGATGGTGCTGAACACCAAGTGACCGGTAAGGGCCGCGCGCACCGCAATCTCTAGGGTTTCCTGGTCGCGCATCTCACCGATCATCACGACGTCAGGGTCCTGTCGCAGAATGCTGCGCAGGGCCGCGGCGAAGGTCATGCCGATGTTCGTGCGCACCTGCACCTGGTTGATGCCGGGCAGCTGGTACTCGACCGGGTCTTCGACCGTAACGATGTTGATTTCAGGCGAGTAGATGTGCTTGAGAAAGCTGTACAGCGTCGTGGTTTTACCTGAGCCCGTGGGCCCGGTCAGAAGCACGATGCCGTGGGGCGTCTGCAGGATGCGCTTGATTTCTTTCAGCGTCATCGGGTCAAAACCGAGCCCGTCGATGTCCATCGACGTGGTCGATTTGTCCAGAATTCGCATCACGATCTTTTCGCCGTGCACGACGGGCAGCGTACTGACACGCATGTCAATCGTGCGGTCGCCGACCTTGAGTTTGCAGCGACCGTCCTGCGGCAGGCGCCGCTCAGCGATGTCGAGGCTGCTGATGATCTTGATGCGCGCGACCACCGACTGGAACAGCCGCTTGGGCGGCGCGGTAACTTCGCGCAGGGCGCCGTCAATACGAAAGCGCACCGCCACTTCGCGCTCGAAGGGCTCAAAGTGAATGTCGCTCGCGCGCTGCTTGACGGCTTCCATCAGCGTGGCGTTGACGTACTTGACCACCGGCGCGTTGCTGGCCGCGTCAATCGCGTCACGGTCGAGGCCAAGGTCGGCGTCGTCCATGTCCTCGATCAGCTCGGCGTCCACGCTTTTCAGGTCTTCGCCCATCTGGTCAAGCGAGTACTGCTGGGCGTAGTGCTTGTCGATCGCATCCGCGATGGCAACGCGCGAGGCGATGTACACCTTCACGTTCTTGCCGGTGATCGACTTGATGGTATCGACGGCAATCACGTCGGCCGGGTTGGCCATGGCGACGTGCAGCAGGTCGGTGTCTTCGTCGTTTTTGAAGCTGATCAGGTTGAATCGCCGCGCCTGCCGCTCCGGCACCACCAGCACGGCATCGCCCAGAATCTGCAACTGCTCGTCATTCAAATCCACCCAGTCAACGCCCAGGTTGACCGCGAGGTACTTGATCAGGTCGTTCTCTTCGACAAGGTTGGTGTCCACCAGCACGCGGCCAAGCTGCTTGCCGGTCTGGCGGTGAATCTTCAGCGCGTGCTCAAGCTGGTCTTCGTCAATGACGTCCGCTTCAAGCAGCAGCTCGCCCAGGCGCTTGCGGTTGCCCGTGCGCGCAATCGGCGCGCGCGCGCCAGGCCGGCGCCCGATTGCGGACTGGCCTGGTGTTGTGGCATTGGGGTTGGAATTGCCCGCCGCGCCGGTGGTCTGGCCCGCGACGGCGACACTCTTCACGTATCGCACGTGGGTCGAGTGTTTGCCGGGGGTCTTGCTGTTGTTCTGCGGGTCGCCCGCCATGCACTGCTTCCTCTCGACCGGGCCTTCGACCGGGCCTTCGACCGGGCCCGGCGACACTGCCCGGCCATGCGCCCCCGCTGAACGTCCTTACTCGTCGCTGCTTGCCGGCGTTGACGCGGCAGCTTCACCCTGGTTCAGGCGATCCCACATTGCGGCCGGCGGTTCTTCCTTGCACTGCTGCTTCACGCGGTCAAGCATCACGCGCGCCTTGGACCACTCCTTGCGCACCAGGTGGCACTCCGCCTGCCGCAGCATGAAGCTGGCCAGCAGAGGCCGGTCAACTTCCATCGACAGGCCTGATTCGGTGTTCGGGTCCGGCACAGCCGCCAGGTCAACCGCCTTGTCGGCGTGCAGCAGCCCCTCATCGTAATTGCCCTGGGCCATCAGCGCGCCCGCCATGTTGTAGTGGGCGATGGCGTTGAACTCGTCGTAGCGGATGGTGATCTTCAGTGCCTGTTGGGCTTCGCGGGAGTAACCCTGCCGCAGATAAGCCGCACCCAGGTGCAGGTTGTAGCGTGCCTGGGCGGCTTTTTCGTCCTCGACGCCGTCCACGAGCTGCGCGGCTTTTTCGTAGTGCATGACGGCTTCGCCGATCATGTGCACCGCGTCGTACATCAGCGCGAGGTTGTAGTGGCCGTGCGCAAACCGCGGCTCGTCGTCAAGCAGCTCTTTCCACGCGTGAATGGCCTCAAAATACTGGGCGTTGTCCTGCGCCTTCAGCGCCTTGTAGTAAAGGTCGGCGTCGATGGAGAACTCTTCGCCCCCCTGCTGGATCGGCTTGGACGTGCCACAGGCACCAAGCAGGAACGCCATCGCGCATCCCGCCAGCATCAAACCCAGATTCTTGGTCGCGTTCACTACGCCCCCCTGACAGTTGCCTTGCCTCATGGCCCGAGGTTAGTCCCCGGCGCACAAGCCACAAGATAGTCACCGCAATTCATTCCGGTCAAGCAACGCGCCTGACCATGATCCGACCTGCGCTCTATTCTACCGCATGACGGCGATATGCCAAACTCAACAACCACACTGCAAGCACCAAAACTGCCATCGCAGGGGCCGGGCCGCCACGGGCCGAAAGCCCGCAACGGTCCTCATCCTCTTCCTTGGACAGGTCCTCAGCTACTTCGTCGCGCAGTGTCACCGCGCCACCGATTATCGGACCTCCGGTGACTCCGACCCCAAGATTTATCCCCGAACTCGCCATCGATGCCACGTAGCCGGCCTCAGGCGTCGGCGCAGCGGCACCCGCAAACGTCAGCGCGACCGCGAAATCGCCAACCTCGCCCGCATTGATGACGCTTGCCAGGCCGTTGAATGTCACCGTGGCCGCGTTGCCCGCCAGGTGCCACCCGCTGCCGCCGTTTGTCACCGTCGCCAGCGTGTCGGCGCCGCGCCGCAGACTGACCGCCGCCAGAGCGTTGGCCGCCGCGTTGCCGGTGTTGTTCAGCAGCGTGATCTGCGTCGTGGCGCTGGAAAGCGTGAAAGGCGCAGTACCGCTCGATTCCGTCAGGCGCACGACCAGCACATTTGCGCTTGTGCCGGGCCGCGCTTCAAAGTCGTCGGGGTTCGAGGGCGCAGCCGCCAGCGTGGCGCCGCCATTCGTGATCACGTTGAACGCCGCCGAGGTATCGCCGCCCAGCCCCGTCGCGCTGGCCAGCAGCGTGTAGCCGTTGCCGCCGGCATTCAGCGTGATATTGCCGAAGCTCGCCACGCCGTTCTGCGCTGCAAGCGACGTGGTTCCGCCCAGCGTTGCCCCGCCCGGGTTGGTGCCGATGGCCAGCGCGACGGTGGCTGCGCTGCCGGTCTGGTTGCCGAACTCGTCGAGAATTCGCACTGTGATGGCCGGCGCGATGGGCTCGCCTGCAATCACGTTGCTGGGTTGTTGCAGGAATGCAAGCTGGTCGTCCGCCGCCGCCAGAACATCAAACAAGTTTGAATTCACTGAAGCCAGGTCCGGCGAGCTGAACGTCAACTGCTTTGAGCCGATCAAGTTGATGCTCAAGCCGCCAAGCGTCGCCACGCCCGCCACCGCCGCCTGCACAGTCGTGCCCGCCAGCGTGCCTGTGCCGCTGCTCAGCGCGGCTGTGACATCGCCCGTGAAGCCGGTGTCGGTGTTACCATGGCCGTCGCGGGCCGCGATCTCAATGCCCGTTGCGCCGTTCAGCGTCTCGCCGGCGGTGGTGTCGGCGATCGTTGCCGGGGTGATGATCACAAGCCGGTCGGCGGTCACACTGATTGCGCTGCTCAACCCCGGCGCGATCGCCCCGTCCGAAGCCTCCAGCACCACGGCACTGATCGTGTCAAGTGTCATGTCGGTGAACGTAGCAACGCCAGCCACAGCGTTCTGGACGGCGACGCCGCCCAGTGTGCCGGCGCCGCTGTCGATGGCCAGCGTAACCGCCGAGGTGTAGGCTGTGTCCACCGCAAAGCCCATGGTGCTGTCCTGGGCTTCCACGGTGAGCGTGAAGGTCTGGTTAGCCCGTACGCTGGACGGCTGGGCTGTGACCACCAGTGTGTCGGCGGTCTGTGCATGCAGGGCAGGCAGCGCCGCAAGCACAAGCGCAGTGATAAGCCCTGCAAGCGGCTTGGGTCTCAAGGTTGGGCGGAAGTTCAGTCCCATGGGCGTCCACAAAACCGGCAGGGAAGGCTACCGGGTAGCTCGATTGAACGCAAGCCGTTACGAGACCATAAGTTTCGTACATTTTGGCCGGGCGCGGATTGTCAATTCAGAAGACTGACTTGCGGGACAGATCAGCGGCCACTGACGGCAGGCAGGCGGTCGCTGCTGCCGATTCGCCACCGGCGTTTGAGTGCGCTGTCCACCTTCTCGGCAAGCTCCGAGATACGGAACTGTTCATCGAATACATGATGAACGCCCAGCGCTGCAAACTGGTCGCGCTCCCACTGGCTGACGTCGCGCACAAACAGGATCACTGGTGCACTGCATGCGGCCATCAGCTCAGCCAGTCCGTGAGTGCCGGATGCCCCGAAGCGTTCAAAGTCGGCGATGATCAGTCGCGGCTCGCGCACGCGGATGGCATGCAGGGTTTCATCTACGGTGTCGGCAACGTCCAGACGCAACTGGCGCAGATCAGCCAGCGGGGCACGAATGATCTCGGCCTGCTGCTGGCTTGCCAGGATGATGCCGTAGCGAAGATGGACGTAGGTGCCGCGCAAAGTGATCCCTCGGTTGTGTGCAAGACTACAAGTATCTAGAAATTGCACTAATTGCAACGGCTAAGCCTATCGGACTTCCTCGATTTGTTGTAAGCCACGACAGAGGAAGAATTTACGGCTTGATGAATGTGGCGGATTTCACGATGTGGGTCGCCACAGCCAGTGTGACATGTTGTCGGGTCTAGGGCTTGGGGTTTGGGGCTTAGGGAGTTTGGCGCGAACGGGTTCGCGTGGCGGCCAATTGCCCCAACCCGAACCCCCAAACCCCAACCCCATGCCCATTCTGCCCCTCCAAACGCGCAAACAGCGGCTTGCGCCGCTGCTTGCCATGTCCGGGAGAGCCGGGCCATGTTGTCTAATCCTTGTTCGGCAATGCTTCGTAGTCGAATGCCCGATCCGGCGTGCCCGGCGGGGCCAACCGGCCGCGCCTGTTGTCGGCGTCGGCGTCGGCGAAGAACCGGGCCTTCTGCGGTGTGTCAATCTTTTCCGTATCGCGGCGTGCGCGCTCAAGCGCCTGGCGGCTTTCTTCCTTCAGGTCCGCGAAGTTGGCGTCCTTGAGGATCTTGGGCCGCAGGAAGATGTACAGGTTGGTGCGGCGCTCGACGGTTCGCTGGCTCTTGAACAGCTCGCCGATCAACGGGATATCGCCAAGCAGCGGGATCTTGGTGACCGTCTTGCTGCTTTCACTGGACTTGAGGCCACCGACGGCAATCGTGCTTGAGTCGGGCACGGTGACGAACGTGGTCAGGCGCCGCTGCTGCCTTGGCGGAGAGATACCCGGCGTGGCGCTTTCACCGATGAAGCTGGTGATATCCAGGTCAATCTGCAGGTTCACGTACCCGTCCTGGCTGATCTGCGGCGTCACCAGCATTGTGATACCGGCTTCGACAAACTCGCCCGCTGACTGCTGCGTGCCCTGGCCGGTGCCCAGATTCGTCAACTGGACGGTCTGGATTTCGGTCTGAATCTGGATCGTGGCTTCTTCATTGTCATTCACGATCAGCATCGGTTGCTGCAACACGTTGGTGTCCGCCTGCGTTTTCAGGAAGCGCACGAGCAGCGGGATGTCAAACGCGCTGCCCTTGTTCAGCATGAACAAGCCACCCGCGCCCAGGCTGGGTGCTCGACCGGCTGGTATGCCGCCGGCATCGCCCACGGGCACGCCGCTGGCATCGACGATGTCGCTGAACCCGAAGCTGGTGGCGAAGCTGGCGCGCGGCTCATTGCTGCGGTTGGCAAAGCCATCCACGGTGGCGACTTCAACGCCGAACTGGAAGTCGTCGTCGTCGCGCACCTCAAGAATCGCGGCTTCAATCATCACCTGCGGCCGCCGTACGTCCAGTTTGTCCAGGATCTTGCGGATCTCGTTAAAGTCACTGGGCGTGGCGATCACCAGCAGGCTGCTGGTCTTGGTGTCGGGCACGATCACCGGCGCGTTCTGGTCGTTGATGGCAGGCTGGCCGGGGATCTGCGGGATGCCCGGCTGTGTGCTGGGCAGGCCGACACCAAGCACGTCGTTAAGCACAGCCGCAAGGTCTTCAGCCAGCTGGTTCTTGCAGATGTAGTGGTGAATCTTGCCGGTGGTGACGGCGCCGGGGATTTCCTGGTCAAGCTTGCTGACCAGCTCACGCACCAGCTCAATGCCCGCGTCGTATCCCGTCACCATGATGGCGTTGACGTAGGGCGCGACTTCAACGCGCACCAGTGTCTCGTCGTCGGGGCTGTTGGGGCGGCGCGGCGTGGTCTGCAGCAGTTGCTGGCGTGCCATCAGCAGGTTGTTCAGGCTGGTGACCAGCTCTTCGGCGTCGATCCAGTTGATGTTGATGACCTCAAGCCGCGGGCTGCGTGGCGGCTGATCCATCAACTTGATGATCTGGGCCAGGCGGCGGATGTTGTAGCTGTAGTCGGCAATGATGAGGCTGTTGATGCCCGGGATGGGGTTGACCATGCCGCCCATACGTGTGGTGAGGTTTCGCAGCGCTCCGGTGACACTGTTGGCCTCGGCGTACTGCAGGTTGACGACGAGCGTGACGAAGTCGGCGCTGGTGTCGGACCATTCGGTAAGCTCGTCCAGGAACAGCACCTTGTCGGATTGGGTGACGGCTTCGTTGGCGGCGATGATCTCGTAGAATCGCACGCTTTGCGGCGAGTCTTCGCCAAAGGGCGTCAGGATCAGCCTGAACTGCTTAAGGAAGGTCTGCAGCACACTGAACATGGCGCCGCGTGGCACGGCAAACCCTTCGCGCGGGGCGACGATAGTGACTTCGCCGACGACCTTCTTGGGGTCGTACAGAAACTTGATGCCCTGGTATTCGGAAGTCAGCAGGATCATGTCGCTGATCGGTATGTCCTGTGTGACACCGCGCAGCACGAACTGCGTCGCGTCTTCGGGGGCGGCAGGGTCAGGTTGCTGGGCGCTCAGGGTGCCGGCGGCACAGACAATCAAAATCAGCAGCAGCTTGCGCATGCGGGTCTCCATAAGACTTGCGATTCACGCTCCACCGCGTAGAACGACAGTCCGCGGGGAGGAGTTGGGGAAATCCGCCTGCTGTTTAGCAGGTTCACGGCGCCGGCCAATAGGCTGCTGCCACCACCGGGAATTGGCATGATCGACCCGATGTTCATCACCACAGCCTTTGAACTTGAGGGCTACCGCGTCGTCGCCCACCGCGGCATCGTGCGCGGTATCACGGTGCGCTCGCGCAGCGCCATCGGCAACCTCGCCGCCGGGGTGCAGCAGTTTTTTGGCGGCAACATCAGCGTCTATACCGAACTCTGCGAGCAGACCCGCCAGGAATCTTTCGACCTGATGCGAACACACGCCGCTGAGGCCGGCGCCAACGCCATTATCGGCATGCGCTACGAAAGCAACGATGTCGCCCCCGGCGTTACCGAGGTGCTGTGCTACGGCACAGCCGTCGTCGTCGCGCTGCGCGAACAGCCCACTGGCAGCGCAACAGGCGGGCACACACCGGCGCATGAAACCCCGGCGCATGAAACCCCTGCGCATCCAAGCGGCTACGGCGGTCCCGGCGACGACATCCAGCAGGTTTCGTAGCTCAGGCAGTCTCAAGGCCGGACACCAGGCCCTGCAGTACGCGCGCGATGCGCGGGCCGTTGTCGTTGCCGGCTTTCAGCACGCGGTCATGGCTGTCGTCGTTGCCGCCGGCGCGGTTGGTGACCAGGCTCAAGCCGCACACGCGCATGCCCAGCGCCACTGCGGCAATCACCTCGGGCGTGGTGCTCATGCCGACGGCATCGGCGCCGATGCGGCGCAGAAACTCGACCTCAGCCGGTGTCTCAAAGCTCGGCCCCGACATGGCGGCATAGACGCCGGACGAAATCTTTTCGCCCACTTCGCGGCCCGCAGCAATCAGGGCCCGTGTCAGCTGCGCATCGTACGCCCTGCCCATGGCCGGAAACGGCGCTGCACCGGTCATCCGCGCCAAGCCGATCAGCGGGTTGGCGCCGGTCAAGTTGATGTGGTCGCGAATGGCCATCAACGAGCCCGGCTGCAGGTCATCCCGGATGCCGCCGGCCGCGTTGGTGACGACCAGCGTGCGCGCGCCCAGCGCATGCGCGAGGCAAACGCATGCCGCAAGCTCACGCGGCGTGCGGCCCTCATAGGCGTGATACCTGCCGCGGAACACAAGCGCGCGGGTACCCCACAAACTGCCCTCGCTGACACGGCACACGTGGCCGGCTGTGCCGGCAGGCGCGGGAAAACCGGGGATGTCGGCGTAGCCGGCACGGGCATCGGGCTGCATGGCTTGTTCAATCTCGCCAAACCCGGAGCCGAGGATCACCGCCAGCGCCGGCGACGCGCCAAAGCCGGCACGTCGTAGAAACGCGGCGGCAGGCAGAAAGTCGCGGTCGATGGCGGAGTCGGTCATGGGTGTCGTGCCGCTGCACCGATCAGCGCAGGCCCATGCCGATCAGAACCAGGTTTGCGCCCACGTTGACCAGCACGTCTGTCACCAGGAAATGGCGTATATCCAGGATGTAGCCAATCTCGCGCTCTTCGTCGGGCTTGAGGTCAAGGAACTCGCGCAGCCACTCCAGCGTCTCGGACTCTTCGGGGTCGTGCCACGCCGTCGCGAGCGACATCAACTGCACGATGACTTCGATGCGCGCATCCAGCAGCCGCATGTCGCTGATGCGCTGCACCACGCGCGGAAAGCGGTCGCGCACCAGAAAGCCGCACAGCACGCCCAGGCGCGCCACGTCAGGCATCAGCGTGACCTTGGACAGGTACTCGGATTCGTCGAGGATGATTGTGCGCACCTCGCTTAGCGTGCGGCGTACCTTTCGGATGTCGCTGCCGCTGTGCACGCGAAGCAGGCGCGTGGCGCTGATCACGGCGCGGTCCGCCATTTCGGGATGCGCCTTTCCGTTCAGGCACTCCCACTGCGCCATGCGCCACTCGACGCCCAGGATCTGCGCCCAGATGATGCGCGCGCGCTCTTCGACGCCCAGGATGCGCCGGTCGAACATCTTGTCGATGTAGCTGTGCCCGTCCACGTTGCCCTGGTAGGCGCTGTCCACCCAGCGGCGCGCGGTGTTCTCGTCCAGTGCCACGACAACGACCAGGCCCGGCACGGCAAAGAACCTTGCCGCGGCCTCAAGCAGGCTCAGCCCCAGCGCGGGCGGGCAGCGGTCGAGATCATCGACCAGCAGGTAGCACGGCAGGTTTGGGTCCGGCTGCCGCGCGCGGATCGACGCGACGATGATTTCCATCTGCTCGCGAAAGCGCCGCGCGAACGAATAACTGCGTGAGCGCTCAAGCAGCTTTTGCTGCCGAAAGCGGTCCTCGTTCAGGCTGGCGGCGTCACTGAGCAGTTTGCTGGCATGCGCGAGCTCTGCCAGCGGCTCGGCTTTCACGACAAGCTGCGAGATCAGCTCAGATGCCACCAGCAGGGCGCGCTCGCCGCTGTCTGCCGCATCGCGCGAAATCACGCTGGTTGCGCTGGGGTATCCCTTGCGCCGCAGCGTGGCCGACACGATGGCATCGACGCTGTCTGCGTTGCTGATCGTCGGCTCGCCGCGGATATCGACCTGGTCCCACAGGCAGAACAGCATGCTGGCAAATGGGTCCACGTCTTCCTTGTGTGCCCATCCGTTGAACCAGCTCACCGCTGAGCCGGCTTGCCGCAGGTGATGATCGATCAGCTTGAGTTCGGTGGTCTTGCCGGCGCCGTGGCTGGCGGTGATCAGCGCCGTGCGCAAACCCGCCGAGCCTTCTTCAAGCAGCAGCCACGCCGCATGCTGTGCCGCGAGGTCGCATTGCTCGTGCGCGAAGATGGGCATGCCATCCACTGTCAGTTGCGAGTTGGCGCTGGACATGCGGTGATTGTGTAGGGGAAACGCGGCTGTGTCGAGCACGCATCCGGTCGCGAAAGAGGAAGGGCCGGACTGCGTGGGGTCAGTCCGGCCCGGTGTGGGGAGAAACTCCTGCAGAAGTGTCCCCCGCATTTGTTTAAACGCGCGTTCAACGAACTGGGGTAGTGAAAATTTCCAGCCGCGCCACGCAAGTGCAAACTGCCCGCCTGGAATGAAAAGTTTTCGTGAAACGGAAGTTCAGGCGCGGCTGTACGCGATGTCCACGAACAGCTTGAAGCGCCCGTCGGCCAGCAGGCGCTGCCCCGCCATGGCCCGCACATCAAACAGGCCCATGCCATCCATGCGCCGCAGACACAGGGCGGTCACTTCGATGACGTCGCCCACGCCTGCGCGACCGTGAATCGTCACGCCGGTCAAGCCGGTAAGATACCCGCGCTGCACGGCGCCACCCTTGGCGCGGGCATAGCAGGCGTCGCCGGCGGCAATGGTCTGTGCGATGCACTCAAGCAGCGCGGCGTCGTCGAGGCCGTCCTGCGTGACAAAGGGGTCGCCTTGCCTCACTGTGCGTCTGGCGACGATGCGCTCCGGCCCCCAGTGTGTCACTTCATCGATCAGCACCATAGGCGCGCGGTGCGGAATCAACTCACGGAATGCCTGCGTTTCCATGGCAGCATAATCAGCCAAGGCGCGGGCGCGTTCAAGACAAACCGGGCAGGCGCCGTATCTTTCCGAACTGATACCATGCCGCCAGGAAAGCCAGCATGGATCAACCTGCCGCAAAGCCGGAACACCCGTCCGCCGCCGAGATTGAGGCGCTGCGGCAGGCCTACGCCGCGCTGAACCGCAACGACATCACGGCATTCATGCAACTGTTTGACCCGCAAGTCGAGCGCATTGAGCCGCCAGGCTTTCCCCAGGCAGGCACTTATCGCGGAATCAAGGCCATGACAGAGCACGTGATGCGTGCACGGGCGGGCTGGGCAGAGGGCGCCTGCGAGCCGCAGCGATTCATCGTCGCCGGCGACAACGTCGTCGTGTTTGTGCACGTGCACGTCAGATTGAAAGGCGAGACAGAGTGGCGGGACGGCCATCTCGGGGATGTTTTTGCTTTCCGCGATGGCAAAGCCATCCGGTTTCGCACCTTCATCGACCGCCAGGCGGCACTCGACTGGGCCGGTATCACAGACCCGGATGACGGTTGACGCGCCCAAGCTTGACAGCGGGCTGAAACGCCCGAAACTCGGCGTTTTGGGCCATCGGCGCAGCGGGGTTTCAAGTGAGCCAGTCCGTTCCCGCATCCGGCGGATACTGCGTCATCATCCCTACCTACAACAATCGCCGGACTGTCCGTGGCGTGGTGGAGGGTGCCCTGGCGGTCGCGGGCACCGTGATCGTCGTGGATGACGGGTGCACTGATGGCACGCACAAAACGCTGGCAGACCTGCCAATCGTCCTGCTGCGTCACAAACGCAACCGTGGCAAGGGCGCCGCGCTGCGCACAGGCTTTCGGGCCGCGCATGGGCTTGGATACACCCACGCGGTGACCATCGACTCCGACGGCCAGCACTTCCCCGACGAAATCCCCGCGCTGGTCGCCGCCAGCCGCGGCAACCCCGACGCTGTCGTGATCGGTGCGCGCGACATGAGCGGCGAGAATGTCCCCGGCCGCTCAACCTTCGGGCGCATGTTCAGCAACTACTGGTTGAAGGTCGCCACCGGCGTTGCTGTGGGCGACAGCCAGAGCGGCTTTCGCGCCTATCCGCTGCGGCACGTCACGCGGGTGCGCACGATGTTCCGCAAGTTCACCTATGAATGCGAGGTAATCATCCGCCTGGCTTGGGGCGGGTGCGACATTCTCAATGTGCCCGTGCGCGTGCACTATCCGCCGCCCACTGAGCGCGTGAGCCACTTTCACCCCTTCTGGGACAACGTGCGTTTCAGTTGTCTCTACCTCTATATGAACTTCAGCCATCTGCTGGTCCCGCTGCCGCACAAACGGCTGGTCGCGCGCCCAGCCAACGAAAGGGGCTTGCGCGCGTTCTGGCGGCGCATGCTGAAGCTGGCTGACCTGCCCGTTGAGCTGACGCGCGGCGGGCCGATCAAGCGCTTTCGTGCGCTGATGCGTCACCTGGTGCAGGAGAAGAACACTCCCGGCGAGTTGGGCCTGGCAGTTGGCATCGGCGCGTTTATCGGTTGCAGCCCCTGGATTGGCTTTCACTGGTTGCTCGCGCTGTACGCCGCCACCCGCGTGCACCTGAACCGCGTTGCCTGCATTGCGGCGACTAACGTGAGCTTCGGGCCGCTGACGGCGGTGATCGCTGTCGCCAGCATCTGGCTTGGCAAGCTGCTGCTGGGCCAGCCACTGTGGATTCCACAGACCGCGGACTGGAATGCGCTGAGCCACTTCGCCTGGCAGAGCCTGGGCGCATGGGTGCTGGGCAGCGTAATCGTGGGCCTGGCGGCTGCGTTCGCTACAGGCCTCGGCACACTGTACGGCGTCAGGGCCCTGCGCCGGCGCAAAGCCGCCGCGGCGACGTGACAAATCGTACCTGAATGATAGTTGGATTGCGGGTCCAAGGCGATCTATGCTGGAGCAGTTCCGACAACTACCACTCCGGAGACTGCCATGCAGTGGAAGCTGCTTGTACTCGTGGTCGCGATGTGCGCATCGGCCCACGCCGCGACCCTTACCGTGACGTCCAGCGCCGACGCCGGCGCCGGCACCCTGCGCGACACGATTGCCGCCGCCAACCCGACTGACGAGATCGTGTTTGACTCTGCCGTCGGCCCGGTCATCACGCTGGCCACCGTGCTGGTCTTGAACAAAGACCTTGAGATCAACGGGCCCGGCGCGGGCGCGCTTGAGATCAACGGCAACGCCGTTACCGGCATTTTTCATCACACGGCAGGCACAGTGACCATTCGCGGCCTCACCCTGAAGAACGGCTCGGCGTTTCGGGGCGGCGCGATCTTGCAGGAAGCCGGCACGACGCTGAAGGTTGAGCGGTGCGTACTCGACGACAACCAGTGCAACGACCCGTCGTTCGACGGCGGCGGGGCGATTCGATCACTGGGCACCTTGTCGGTGTATGACAGCACGATTTCTAACAATCAGAACATCGGCGTGTCCGGCGGCGGCGGCGGCATCTGGATGGCTGCCGGCGGCTTGGGCTCGCTGACGCTGGAGCGCTGCACGTTCACTGGCAACCAGAGCTATCGCTGCGCCAGTGTCGGCTCGTCGGCGGTGCCGATGACCGTTCGCTCGTGTGCATTTTACGCGAATCACGCCCTGGATACCCGCGCGGCACTGTACGGCCAGGGCACCACGACCACCTTCACCGTCGAGAATTGCACCTTCGCCAACAACACTGCCGTCAACAACTGGGGCGGCTTCTTTCCGATTCAGGGCACATGGAACATCCGCAACTGCACATGCTCCGGCAACCAGTTTGCCGACTTCATTACCAGCGGACCGGGCGTGACGGTGGCAAACAACCTTTTCGGCACAGTCGCATTCTTCACGAGCGCCGCCGTGACAAGCCAGGGTTACAACGTGGTCTCAAACCCGGGCGGCGTTTCGGGCTGGCACAACACCGACATGATCGGCGCAGCGGCGCCCATCCCCCTGGGGCTGGGGCCCATGCAGGATAACGGCGGGCCGACTTTCACCATGCTGCCGCAGCAGGGCAGCCCGGCCATTGACCTGGTGCTCGGCCCCGCGCCGCAGCTTGACCAGCGCGGCCTTGTGCGCCTGGGCACCGCGGACTCCGGCGCAGCCGACACAGGCGGCGCGGGAGCATTGTCGATTTCGCCCAACCCGGCCTTCGCCGGCAGCGGCGCGCAGCTGACCGGCTTGCAGATGAACCAGGTGACCGGCGTGCTGATCGGTGGCGTGGCTGCGACGCTCGGCGCCGCGACCGCAACCACGCTGGACATCACTCTCAGCCCGACTACGCCCGTCGGCCCCAACCGGCTTGTCGAGGTGCTGATCGGAGCCTCGGGCAAGCAGGAATGGATGACGGTCGATGTCGATGTCATCCCCACGCCGGTCGTCACCGGGGTTTCGCCGAACCCGGTGTTGCAGGGCGGGCAGCTCACGATTACCGGCACATTTCTGGACAACGCCGTGTCGGTGTACATCGGCGCCACATCGCAGGTCATTGTCACCAACACCAGCGTCGAGATTGTCATCGACGTCAGCCCGACACAGCCGCATGCGCCGGGCCAGGTCGTTGAAGTAACCACGGCGCTTGGCATGGATAACTCGCACACCGTGGATGTGCTGGCGCCGCCGCAGATCAATGGCGTGTTGCCCAGCCCAGTGCCGCCGGGGCAGATGCTGACGATCAGCGGCTTGTATCTTGAGAACGCAAGTGCGGTGACAATCGGGGGAACGCCGGCGCCAATCCAGTCGAACACGGCGATTGAAATAGTAGTTGAAGTAAGCCCTACGCAAACGCAGGGCCCCGGCCAGTCGCTTGAAGTAACCACCCCCGGCGGGACGGACTCACTCCTGGTTGACATCACCCTGCCGCCCACGGTGACCGGCGTAGCGCCCAACCCCGTGGCACCCGGCGCAGTGCTTACCATCAGCGGGACCGAGCTTGACAACGCCAGCGCGGTGACCATCGACGCCGTTGCAGCAATCATTTTGACCAACACCGCCACCACGATCACCGTAACTGTCGATGCCGGCCAGACGCCCGGCCCCGGGCAGATCGTTTCGGTCACCACACCCGGCGGCACCGATGCCGGCACCACCGTGGACATTCTTCCGCCGCCGTCGGTGACTGGTGTGTCGCCCAACCCGATCCTCGTTGGCAACCTGCTGACACTGACAGGCACCAGCCTTGCCAACGCGAACCCGGTGACTGTCGGCGGCATTGTTTGTGTGCTGCAGTCGAATACAGACACTCAGATTGTGGCGCTGATCGGCTCGACCCATGTGGTCGGGATTGACCAGGTCATTTCGGTCACCACGCCCGGCGGCACCGACGCGACCGCAACCGTAACCATCGAGGCCCCGCCAACAAGCTCCGGCGGCGCGCGCAGCACGGGCGGCGGCGGCTGCACAGCCGGCCACGGCGGCATGGCTGCGCTCGCGCTGCTACTGTTGTTGAGACGTCGGCGCAAGGTGGCGTGACCATGGTTACGTTTGCTAGCATGTGGGGCGGCGGTGGACCGGCTGGCCTGATTGATCGGGCGCTGGGTTCATCGGGCTGAGTGGTAAGCGCAGTGAAGCTGCCTGCCCCTTGCTGGTACTCAACGGGAAACGCGATGAACGTTGCATGGTCGCTCTTCGTGGTGTTGATGGCAGCGGCTGGTTTATCGCTCAAGGCGCAGAGCGTTGAGGTCAGCCTTGCTCCACAGTCTTCGCCATCAGGAGGTGTTTTCAAACGGGGGGCCTTCAAGTGGACACTTGGCGCGTTCCGTTTCGCCGCCAGCGGATCTTCTGTGGACTTGAATGGGTTCACTCTGACGATCACCACTTTCGAAATGGACGGCCTCCACTCTACGGAAGGGATTCAGGTGTGGCTGGATGACGGCAACGAAAAGTGGGACTCTGCACCCATGGACACGCAGCTTGCTGTCGTCGGAGGAGGACCATCGGCTAGCTTGACGTTCGCGCCAATCACTGTCACACTAGGAGCGCCGGTGGACATTTGGATCAGATGCTCCTTTACGGATTCGGCCCTGGATCGGGAGTACACGCTAGACTTGGCCAACCCTGCAGATGTATCCCTCAGCGCAGGAAGCGTCGTATTCGGTACTCCTCCTCCAACAATTACCTTGGCCATTCGTGAATCCGACACAAAATATAGGGAGGGCAACTGCGTGGCATTCGCATCACCACCTTCTTCAGCGCCGATCTCACTGATTGCAGGTGCGCTCGTCGTGCTGAGTTCACTCGCCGCGAAACTGCGGCGACGCCAGAATACGGCGGTCAGCCAGCCTGACGTTGGGGAGGGGCGCTCAAAAGCATCCGCTTGCGATACTTGGCCGGATCTGCATGATCACGAGCTTCAGGCATGAGTATCATAGGCCGACCCGGCAGGGTCGGCTTCCCGCCGCCCTTCCGCGACGGCCGACTCACTGCGTGGGATTCTTTTGACTTGCCGGTGGCTTTGGCGTTAACCACGCTGTGGGCATGGATCGCTTGATAGCCCGAGCCCTGGCTGGAGGGCGGCATGTCGCGGGTTGGTCTACTGGCAGTTGTGGTACTGGTTGCGCTGGTTGCCGGTGGGCTTCTGGCGTGGATTGCCAGGCCGACCGAAGTTCGCTTTGTGCAAGGCGAGCCCCCCGTTTCCTCAAACTACGACCGCAGCCACGATGCCCCCAGTTCATCCTCCGAACAGCCGGTCGCGCCTACTCCCGCGCCTGTGTCTTCCGCGCCTCAAGCTGCTGGAGTCATTTCCGGCCTGGTGCGGTGGCAAGATGGGCGTCCCTGCGCGGGCCTGGCGCTGGCCATTCACAAGTCAGTCGAATCACCCAACCATCAATGGCGCGAGTTGTCGCCCGATGAGCGCCTGGCGCGGCTGAAAGAGAACGCGGCCGTCGAAACCGAGGTCGTGCACAGCGGCGTCGAAGGCGACTTCGCGTTCACCGGCATCGGCGACGGCACGTACTTCGTCTCCAGTGCTGACCGCAGCTACCGCCTTCATCCGCCGCGCAAAGCCGCACGCGCCGGGGACCACCTGGTATTTACGGTAAATCGCGTCTTTCGCGTTGAGTTCGAGTTCACGCTGGATACCGGCGAACGTCTTCAGGAGGCGCAGCTCCTGTTTTCCGGGATCGGCCGCACGCGCAACTTTCCCTCACGCTGGAGTCAGGGGGACAGCTACACGGTTTTCGCGGGTCCGTGCCGGCTTGAAGTAACTGGCGGTCCCTTCAACGTGTGGCGGGCTGAGCACGCGTTTGAAGTGCCTGAGGTTGGCCTGAACGGCCCGGTACCGGTGACGCTGCGGCGCCGCGATGCGCTGGTGGTGAAGCTGCATGAGGGCGAGCCGTCGTACGCGTCCATAGGTGTCCACGTCTTGCCTGCCGGGATGGTGCCTGCTGACCTTGGTCGTTCGTTCTTTGAACTGTCATTCGAAGTTCGTTCCGATGTGGATCAGTACAAGAAGCCGCGGGTCGTGACCGACCTGGCCGCGGGATCCTACTCGATACTCTGCGTGGTCGGCGGCCTCGAGATCCTTGCCCGTCGCGACGTTGATTTCAGGGGCGGGCTGCATGTCGAGGAGATTGAGCTAAAGGCGCTGGAATTGCAGGACCACCTGGTGGTGCGGGTCTTTGACCCCGAAGGCGCGGCGGTCACCCAATGCAACATCTCGGCGGGCGTGGTCGGCTCCGGCGTCTCGACGCACGCGGTGGCGATCAAGGGCGGCGGAGAGTACTGGATACGAAGGATTGACCCGGCGCTGTTCCGCAACCTGGTGCAGGACGCCACCTACAGCATTCGTGTCTGGAGCACGCATGGCAAGCGCGTCGTGACGTGCCCCTACGACCACCGTGAACCCATCGAAGTGCGCTTCGGCCGCAAAGCCACGCTGGTCGTGAACCTTGAAAACAGGCCGCCCGACCCGACAGACCTTGTGCTGCTGGCCTACGCGGCGGGAACTTCCGCCAGCCAGGCGTTTTCTGACCGCCGGTCGTCGGGCGACGCGCCGATGCTGCTAAGCCGCCACGAGTTTGAGCTGGCCAGCGGGCCGGTCGTTATCGCGGTCGGCCGGGTGTCGCGAAACTGGTGGTCTGCCGGCGAGAAGGTGGTGTTGACCATGGAGATCGAACTCCCGGACACCGGCGCAGAGATAACGATCGACCTCTCGCCACTGTCGCACCTGCGCCTGCGTGTGCCGGGTGCAGAAGACAGGACCGAGGTGCGACTGCGTGGAGCGGAATTCTCTGATCATGGCTACATCGCCGAAGGCGTGCTGGAGTTCCGCTACATCCCGCCCGGCGAGTACTGGATCGACATGCCGGTGGGGGCGATGCTCGTGAGGCTGCCCGTACAAGGCGAAGTGGTCTTTCAGCCGCAACCCTACAACGCGCTTTGTGTGGTGCGGATTGACGCCGGAGTTCTTCGTGAGGAAGTCGGTCTGCGCGAAAACGACATCATCCGCCAGATCAACGGCCAGCCGCTGCTCGGCACGGAAACTGAACTGAGCAGCGTGTTCCGCGCAGCGGGCAATCAAGGCCGCGCGACGCTGCAGATCAAGCGGGGCGCGGCAACCGTGGTGCTGGAAGCGACTCCGGAACAGTGGCAGGAGATCAAGAACTACTGGCTTCGCGGCCGTTGCATAGCGGAGTGAGAAAACCCTCGACCATGGCGCTGCCCGTTCGTTGAATCAGTTGCACTTTCCAACAGGCACGAAATGGCGAGCATCCACCATCTCGGCTTAGTCACTCTGATCGCGCTGGCGCTTGGCGGTGTGCTGGCTTGGATGTTGAAGCCGGCGCAACTGCGCCATGTCGCCGCGCCGCCAGCGGTACAAACCCCGGTTGAGCGGCCTGACGCGCCCGAGCCGCCGCCTGCGGTCGAAGAGTCACCGAAGCCCGTGGACGAGCCGCCTGCGGTGCTTGAACACGCCCCGGCGCCAAGCGGCAGCGGCGTAATCAAAGGAATCGTGAAGTGGGAAGACGGCTCGCCATGCACGGGCATCAAGCTGGCTTTGCAGCGCGGGCGTACCGTGCCGACCTACGACATCCGGCTGTTGCGCCCGGACGAACGCATCGACCTGCTTGAACAGATCGCCAAGCACCCCGAGCACGAGGCGACAACCGGCGAAGACGGCCGCTTTGAGTTCGCGGGCTTGCCCGAAGGCACCGTCTCGATCACCAGCGCGGACCACGACGTGCGACTGGTTCCGAACCGCAACTACGTCAAGCCGGACGCGGACATTGAGCTCAAGGCAGCGCGCGTGTACTACGCGACGTTCGACTTCATGCTGGATACCGGCGAGCGGCTTGACAGCGCGACGATGAGGATTCTGGGCGGCAGCATCATTCGTAACCCGACAACCTGGACCCGTGGTTCACAGCACGTGTGCGAAGTCGGGCCGCACAAGGTTGAAGTCACCGGCGGCAAGTACGATGCGTGGAAGGCGACACACGACTTTGAAATCCCCCCGCAAGGCTTAAGCGGCCCGGTTGCGGTCACGCTCAAGGCGCGCAACGTGCTGATCATCCACCGCGAAGAACCCGAGAACTGGTACACGCAGACGGGCATCTACATTCTGCCCACCGACCGTGTACCGGAAGACCTGGGCGATGCATTTTACAAGGTCTCCGGCCAGTTTCGGCACTTCGGCGGCTCAACACCGCCGAACCCGCACGTGATCGCTGACCTTGAGCCAGCTTCCTACACGATTCTGTGCACAGTCGGCACCAACGAAATCGTGCTCACCGAAACAATCCAGTTCGAAGGCGGCACCAGCGAAATCACGCTCAAGCTGCCGGAAGTGTCGTTGCAGGACCACATCCTGCTGCGTGTGTTTGATCCGGACGACAGGCCGATCGAAACCGCGTCGATCGAACTGGCCGTGATGCAGGACAATTCCGGCTCGACCCGCGCGTACCTCAAGGGCAACCCCGGCGAGTACTGGATTCGGCGCACGCCGTCGCGGCTTTTCAGTTACTACAACAAGCCCTTCGGGTCTGCCTACCGGATCTCGGTCTCGACGTCGTTCGGCGTGAGGGTGCTGGAGTGTCCGTTTGACCAGAAGGAGCCGCTGGAACTGCGATTCGGCAAGCAGGCCAGGTTGGTCGTGCTCGTGGACGGATTGCCCGCCGACCGCAAAGAGATGCTGCTGGCAGCGTATCCGCGCGGGGGCAGCGAAGATCGCGCAATTCGCGACGTTGCCAACTGGTCTGATTCACCCAACATTCGCGAGCGCCACGAACTGACCATGGCAAGCGGGCCTGTCGTTGTTGCTGTGGTCAGCAAGCCTGACGGCGGCTGGATCGACGTCAACCCCAGCTATGTGATTCTGCGGCGCGAGATTGATCTGCCGGCTGAAGGCCTCGAAGTACGCATTGACCTCAGCGTTCTTTCCACTCTGCGTGTCGCACACTCGCCGGAGCTGCCCAATCAGTGGTCGTTCACACTGCGCGGGCCCACAGGCGCGAAGACGCAGCGGCTGGACGAAAACCGCCGCGCCGAGTTTCGATACCTTTCGCCGGGGACATACACCATCGAATCCCACCAGGGCTGGATGGAAATCGTGGTGCCGGTGGCTGGCGAAGTTCTCTTTCAGCCGCAACCGTACAATTCGCTGTACGTGAGCACCGCCGGCAGCAGCGTGATGACCGACGAGATCGGGTTCAAAAGCGGCGACGTGATCCGCCAGATCAACGGCGTCGCGTTGTCGGGCAGCACCTCTGAGCTGAATGCACTGTTCAAAGAAGCGGCGTCGCAGGGCGCGGTGAGTGTGCAGGTGCGCCGCGGCGGCGAGTACATCCTGCTGCGCGCCACAGCCGAGCAGTGGCAGAGAATCGAAGGCTTCTACCTGTACGGCCGCAGGGCCACGGACTAGACGGATCAGGAGAAACGAATGCCAAAGATTGCACAGTTTGCGCTTGCAGGCGTGCTTGCGCTGGCGTGCGGCTTCGGCCTGGTCTGGGCGCTGATGCCCGCCGACGTGGTGATCGTGCAGACGCCCGTGCCAGTCGTCGATGATCCCGCGCTGCCGCGCACCACCACTGCGCGCAACGATCCCGCAGTGCGCCAGCAACCGGCCAAGCCAGAACCAGCGATAGCAAAGCCCGATGGCACGGGCGTGATCCGCGGCGTTGCCCGCTTCAAGGATGGCTCGCCGTGCGCGGGTCTGAACCTGCTGGCTGAGCCGGAGATCGACGGCCTCTGGGGCTCGATGGAGCACGTGGCGATGACACCCGACCAGCGCTCAGAGACATTCCGCGGCTATATCGAGGCGCTGAGAACACGCTCGCTGCGCGGCAGCACTGGCGGCGACGGCCGCTTTGCGCTGCGCGGCGCGGGCGAAGGCAAGTACCACCTGTACAGCCAAACGCGCACACGGCCGCTGTCTGAGCGCCCGGTAGTGTGCCACGCGGGCGATGACCTGGTGATCTACGTTGAGCGCGCGGTTTTCGTGGATGTAGAAATGAAGCTGTCCACGGGCGACGAGATCGAGTCAAGCGGCTTGAGCATCAGTGGCGACGGTTACAACCACAACGGATCGTGGCGCAAGGGCACCCCGGTGGAAGCGCGGCCTGGAAAGATGAAGTTCAGCGCGGCGCACACGCGCGAAGGGATCAGCTATCGCGCGGTGCTCGAGGTCGAGGTGCCGGAGCAAGGCTTCGACGGCCCCCTTTCAATCACCCTTGAACCCGACATGCCCGAAGGGCTGCTGGTCAAGCTCAACACGCCCAAGCCGTACTTCAGCGGTTTGCAGACGGCGATCATCCCCGCCGACAAGGCGGCAACCGGCTGGCCGCGCACGCTGTACGACCTGACTGAGGCTGGCTACGAGACGTCGCCGTGGCGCAACCCGTTTCCGGTTGTTCAGAAGCTTGAGCCCGGCGAGTACGTGGTGCTGGTGTACCTGCATCCCGGAGACTTTCTTGTGCGGCAGCCGGTGTATTACCGCGGCGGATATCAGGAGGAGCCGGTCAACGTCCCCGAGGCGTCGCGGGAAGACTGCATGGTGGTAAAGGTGCGCGACGCCAAAGGCCGCCCGGTCACCGACGCCAACGTCAGCATCAACGCCGAAGGCAACTGGAACCAGGCCAGGGGGCTGGTGATGCATCGCGGCGACGGCGAATACTGGATCAAGTGCCTGTCGCCCGAGAAGTTCTTCTACGGCACCTACCGCACAGCCGACAACTACGTGATCCGCGCCGAACACGCCGCGCACGGCAAGCGCGTGGCGCTGGTGCCGGTCAGCTTCCGGGACGAGCTGGAGATCAGCTTCGGCCCTGACAGCACACTGGTGGTGCACCTCGACGGGTTGCCCGCCGATGCCAGCCAGTTCAGCCTGACTGCCTTGGCTGCAGGCGACCAGGAGGAGCGATATCGCGCGCCGGGCGAAGCGCCCAAGATCAGCAAGACGGCTGCGCGCAATGAGTTCACGCTTCAGCCGGGGAAGATCATGGTGCGGTTGCGCGCCAAGGGCCCGGTCGGCGACAGCTTCGGCGTGTTGCTGGCAAGCCACGTGATTGAGCTGGGCGACGAGCCGCAGGAGTTCCGCATCCAGGTGCCCGCACTCAGCGACATGCGTCTTGTGGCGCCGGAGGACTATCCGCGCGGCTGGCTGCGGCTTTTCGGTGACCCGTTCGTGCACAACGCGCCGCAGCTGACGCCGGACAAGGACCGGCGCATCGTGTTCAAGAACTTGCCGCCGGGCGAGTACATCCTGCGCGGGCCGCTGGGCCAGATGACGGTGCGCATGCCGCAAGCCGAAGAAACGGTCATTGAGGGCACGCCGTTCAATGGGTGGATGGTGGGGCGTTGCGACGACAGCAACATCATGGGCACCTTCGACCTGCGGCAGGGCGACATCATCCGAGAAGTCAACGGCAAGCCGGCGGCCGAGAAGGGCACCTCGCCGTACTGGCCGGCGTTTGCGCGGCTGACGGGCGACGGCGACATCACACTAAAGGTCCAGCGTAACGGAAGCTGGGTAACGCTCACCACAACGGCCGGCGTCTGGAAGACCATGAAGGGCTACTGGATGGAATCCGTGTACTCGCCCGACTGACCGGCTGGCATCGCACGTGGCATCGCACGTGGCATCGACCTCCGGCCGATGGAGTATCATCGCCGTCCCGGCGATGCCGCTTCATCAGCGTCTCCGCCTTGCCAGCGCAAGTGTGCCTATGAAGAAAACAAGAGCCGCAAGCGCCAGTGCGCGGTTGGCGGGCGATGATCCACCCCTGCCCCGTTGCGCCATGGATACACTGCACGAGCCGCTGCCTGTGTCCGGTGGCGGCTTGGGTTTGATGCTGATCTCGTAGTCTTGCTGTTCTTTGGTGAAGTTGTCGGCGGCTTGCACGGTGAACGTGTACTCGCCGTCCGTGCCTGGCGTGCCGGTGATTTGGCCCGTCGCGCTCAGGCTCAAGCCGGACGGCAGGTCTCCTGACAGCAGGCTGAACACCAGCGTGCCCGTGCCCGTTGCTTGCAGGGCCAGGCTGTAGTCCTGCGCCACGCGGCCCGCGGGCAGCGGGTTGGGTGTGTGCAGCGCCACCGGCGGCGGCGTGGTGACGGTGATGCTGACTTCGCAAGTCATCACAAAGCCGGTGCCCGCGTCGGCGAATTCAACAGTCCAGGTATAGGTGCCGGGCGGGTTGGTGTCGTCGATGAACCCGGTCCAGGCCAGTGTCAGCGGGTGGCTTGGGGCGGGGATGGCGGGCGCGGCGACGCCGGCCAGGGCGGCGGACGCGGTGATGGAAGTGACGGTGATGTCTTTGGATTCGAAATCGGACAGCTCAATGAGCACGTCGGCCAACGCGTCGCCATGATTCAGAGAGATGGAGTACGGCCCGCCGGAAGGGCCAACCAGCGCCGAGGCAGCCGCCAAACCGGCCCGAGCACCAAAGTTCTGAAGCTCATGAGCCCCGGCATCAAAGCCGGAACCGTAGGGGCGAGGATTGCCAAACACATCCAAAGCCGGCCCACCGGAAGGAATCAGGTCAATGGCAGGAGAATCAGGCCGAAGCCGAAGGTCTTCAGAGCCGGGAGTAACACTGACCAGCAGCGGATCCGTGTTCAAGCCGTTGGGATCGAGCCCAGCCGCCTGCCACCCTGCCCAATCGAGTGCAAGCTGGTTGGTGGACATCCGAATCGGACCCGCAAGGTGGACAATATTTCGATCGGCGTTGAAGGGCAGGCTGCTGCCGTTGAAGACAAAGGTATTGTTCACGTGCTGCAAATGAACCACATTTCCACAGAATTCCGACCAAGCAACTCCGTGGTGGGCAAATGTGCCTAATCCGTCCGTGATGTCATCGGTTGCATGTACGACGGTGTTGTTGCGAACCACCCACTCGAAACCACACTGCTGTGCTCCTATGATACCGGGCTCAACTTGTCCCGTGCCGGGTCCATAGCAGTCCCATAACATGTTGTTCTCGATCGTCACATTATTAACAGGCGCGTTGCCCCATCCAGTAATGCCAATCGCGGAACCATTCAACATTCCGTGAATCTTGCATCGGGAAATTCGAATGTGGTCGGACCCGTTGGGAACGAGATAGTTCAGCCAATGGATGCCGAAGTCCCCGCCGGTGAATTCCATTCCCTCAATGGTAGTGAACCCGATCGTGTCAAATGCGATGCATCCAAACGTCCAAGGTGTAGCGGTGAGGTAGCTGGTTGCACCGCGACCCGTAACCACTGGATGCTCTCCGGGTGCAGCCCGAATCGTCAGCGTGTTGACTTGGCTGATGCCAGATACCGGTCGAGGGATATACGACAGGCCGTTGCCGTTGGCCCCAAGTTGATAAGAGGCGTTCGACACGAACGTACCGCCGTCGTCGTAAACCTCCAAGACCACGGGCGCATTGACGCCGTACTCCTCTAGGTCATTAAAGAAACCGCCGATGTCAGCGTAGTCGAAAGCGCCGCCAGGGTTGCCGTTTGCGCAGGTGTACGTGCCGGCGAGCGCCTGCGCGCTGGCGCAAGCGGCGCCAATGAGGCAGGCCAGGTAAACCACTGCAGTCAAAGTCTTGCAGCACATGTCAAAGCTCCGCCGGGCAGCATGGTACTAGCCAAGTGGCACCGGGGGCAGGCGTAATGCCGCAAAAGCGCGCCGCCCAGCCTTTGAAACATGGACGGCCAGACCAACCACGGCGGCGTAGCCCGCCCGATCGCAGCAGGGCCGGGGCGATGGCGAGGGCGACATGAATGTCGCCCGTACGGGCGATGCTTGCATCGCCCTCGATGCACCCTCAAGCCTGAGGGCGACATAAATGTCGCCCGTACGGGCGATGCTTGCATCGCCCTCGAATGCACCCTCAGGCCGAGGGCGACATAAATGTCGCCCGTACGGGCGATGCTTGCATCGCCCTCGAAT
>CAZZBH010000049.1:0-25712 GCA_964652605.1 uncultured Planctomycetaceae bacterium | reverse complement strand
ACTTCACGAGCTGTCACTTGAGCGCCCCTTGGGCGACGTCAACGCGACGCTTACAGCCGGCAGCTACACTCTAACGTTGAACGCTAACCCGTCCGCGACGGTGCTGCATCAGCCGGTCATCCGGCCGCACACGACAAACGCGCTGGCCAGTGACCTGGTGCAGGCACGAAGCGCCCTGTTTCCGTCAGCCGAAAATGTTGCGCTGCACATCTCCGGGCCGCTGCCACCGCTGGCACAGGGGCTTGCGCTTCGCTGCGGCAGCGGGCAGCCCGTGCCGCTGACCCTCAGCACAGCCCACGATGGCACCGGAATCATCGCTACGGCAACTGCGCCTTTGCGTCCTGACCGGATTTACTGCCTGTATGCCGGCCCTGAAGCACGCTCGGTATCTGGCGCTACGCTGGATCAAATGTTCAGCCTTCGCTGCCTGGGCAAACGCGACCGGCGCGCGCTGCGCCTGCACACAGCCGACCTGAATCGCGACGGCACCGCCGAGCTGATCTGCCTGTTCGCCGACGGCGCCCTGGTGGCAATGTCTGACCCGCATCGCACGGCCGACACGCTGCTGCCCGCGGGACAAGACCTGGCGCTCGACTTTGCAGTCGGCGACTTCACCGGCAATGGCGCGGCGGACCTGGTCGTTCTGATGCGCGGCGAGCATGGCTCGCGCCTGCTGCGTCTCGAAAACCAGACGCGCAACAACGGCTCGCGCTTTGCCATGCGTGAGCAGGCGCTCGACCTCGAGGCGCCGATTGGCCTGGCCAGCGCGGACTTTGACCGCGACGGTCGCGATGACCTGGCGATTCTCGATGCTTTCGGCACTGTGCGCGTGCAGTACTCGTCGGCCCAGGTGCAATCCATCTCCGGGCTGTCGCCACGCATGCTTGCCGCAGGCATGGTGGCTGCCGACTTTAACGGCGACGCCAAGCCCGACCTGTTTGTGCACGGTGCCGACGGCGCAGGCCGTATGCTCGTGAACACAGGCAACGCGCTGCGTGAGCCGACAGCTGCCACAACACTGCGCCTCGCAGGCGCGGGAACAGTCGCCGCCGGTGACCTGGACGGCAACGCCAGCGCCGAGCTGATCGTTTCAAGCCGCGATGACTTTCTGTCAATCGTGCGCAACGGAAGCGGCGGACAACTCAATTACCCGGCGCGCCGCCGAGATGAGTCCTGCCTTGCCGGCACGGTTCTGTGCTGCGACGTCAACGGCGACAGCCGCCGCGACCTGATTGTCGCGCTTGAGGACAACGCGGGAATCGCCGACGACATCGCCATCTTTCTCAGTCACCGCGAAGCCAGCAGCGAGCCGGACGCGATACTGCCACTTGGCGCGCGGCTGGTAATCAATCAACTGGCGTACTGGAACAGCTACCTGATGATCGCCAGCGACGCCGGATTGCTGATGCTTCGCGTCAATAGCGAAGAGATGCCGCCGAGCGTGGACAGCAAGGTTGAGTTTGTCACGGCTTATACCCCTGTGCCGCGCATCCCGTCACCGCTGGCTGCCGCGGTGCAGGACTTCAATGATGATGGCCGGGCAGACCTGGCAACCATCGATCGCGACGGCATGCTGCGAGTGTGGATTGCCGGCGCGGACGGCGAGCCCTTTGCGCCAGCCGGCGAAGCCATCGACCTCGGTGGGCAGGGGGCCTTACAGGCGATCGACTTCGACCGCGACAGTTTTCCGGACCTCTTGTTCATCCCTGACGACGCTTCGGGCCGTCCACGCGTACTGCGCAACAATCGCCGCGGCGGCTTCGGCGAAGACGAATCCGGCCTGTTGCCGACTCCTCCATCCGGTTTACGCGGCGCGCCGGCACTGGGCGACTTTGACCGTGACGGCGATTTGGACGTCTTCTGGCCAAGCCCGCTCGGCCGTGTGCAGTTCAATGATGGGGTGGGGCGCTGGCGCGAAAGCCGCGATGACCTTGAGGTTCGTGATGAACGCGGAATGCGTCTTCAGTTCAGTGGCGAGCTGTGCTGCGCTGATTTCACGCGCGACGGCATCGCTGACATCGTGGCTGTGATGCAGCCGGGCGACAACTTCGGCCCGCAAAGTCTTGTGCTTTGGGTGGGCCAGGGCGACGTGGATGGGCCGGCTTTTCGTCCGGTGTTGACCACAGCGCTGACGGGCCGATTCTTCGGCCTTGCGCCTGCCGACTTTTCGTCGAATGGACAACTTGATCTGGCGCTGGGCTACGCGCCCGAGGGCGGAGAGGCGCGCCTGAGCCTGCTGCGCCTGACGCCACGCCTGACATTCGAAGTGTTCGAGGGCTCGCCCGAAGCCCGCGGGGAGCTGCTTGACCTGGCAATGGACGACCTGGACCGGGATGGCGACCTGGATTTGATCAGCACCGAGCGCATTGGCGACGCCATTCAAACCACGGTCTGGGTAAACGATGGCAAGGGCCGGTTCTTCGAGGCCACCGAGGCACAGGCCAAGCTTACGGCGGCGCTGGACGGGTTCGGTGCCGTGAACCTTTCGCTGGCTGATTTCAACGGCGACGGGCGCCCGGACCTGCTTGCCATCGACTCAGCGGGCAACGTTGTGCTTGTGCGAACCTGGCTGCCTTGACCACCGAAACCGAGATCGTCGCTGCCGACATCGGCAATTCCAGCATGACGTTGTGCCTGATGCGCGGCATGCAGGTGCAGCACACCATTGACACGTCAAGCCATGCCGGCGCAGGCGACATTGAGGCAACGATACAGGACCTGCCGCGCGGGCTGCCGCTGGTCATCGCAAGCGTCAATCCGCGCGGCCTTGCGGCGCTTGAACAAGCCTGGGGCAAGCCGGCGTTCGCGCTGGGCCGCGACGGCAATGTTCCCGTCGCCAACCACACGCGCACGCCCGAGCAGGCGGGTCAGGATCGGCTGTGCAACGCGCTGGCGGCAAAGCAGCGCGCGGGCAACGAAGCAGTGGTGATAGACTTCGGCTCGGCGATTACGCTTGATGTCGTAAAGAGCGGTGCCTACGTGGGCGGCGCGATCGCGCCCGGCATCGGCCTGGCCATGGAGGCACTGCACCAGAAGACCGCCATGCTGCCGCTGGTTGAGATTGGCAAGGTCAACCCCCCCGTCATCGGCGACGACACGGTCAGTGCCATCCAGTCGGGCGTGTACTACGGGTACATTGGCCTGGTGCGAAACCTGCTGGCGGAAGTGCTGAAGGAGTTCAGCCACAAGCCGCACGTCATCGCCACCGGCGGCTACGGCGCGCACCTGGCGCCACAGATCAGCGGAATTGACGAAGTCGTGCCGGAACTGACGCACGAAGGCATTGCACTGGCCTGGAATGTGCTTCAACAGGCGGGCGCGGGGCGTTAGCATTCTAGCCACCTAAGGAGATCGCCATGGAGCCGCAATCACCTCAGCATCGTCCTTCATCGCCGCCGGGCTATGGTCAGGCGCAGTACGGCGCGCCTCCACAGGCCGGGTACGGGCCGCCGGGAATGCCGCCCTACCCGCCGCAGTATCAGCAGTACCCGCCGCAAAAAAGGGGCATGCCGGGTTGGGCGTGGGTGTTGATCATTCTTGGAGTCGGCTTTGCCATGCTGATGGTGGTGGGCATTCTGGCGCTGGCGGCAATCCCGCTGATTACGTCCAACACCAGTGAGGCACGGCGGGCCGAGGGCGAATACCTGCTGTCTGCACTCCGCAATCGTGCCCGTGTGGCGTACCTCCGCACCGGCAATGCGCCCCTGAGGCTGACCGGGCCAAGCGATGGCGTCGGCTGTGACGTGAGCAGGCACGAGCTGACCGGCCAGTATTACGAAGTCGAAGATCGTGTTGGTGCGCCAAACGACACGCACGGCGAGCTGTACGCGTCGCCACTTCAAACATCAACGGATGGTCGCGGGACGATGACGTTTCACTGGCAGACCGGAGACGCCACCGTCAGTTGGCAGTGATCGGGGCAAACCCGCAGCCATTCAAGCCGGGCGACCCACGCCGATTTTTTCACGCAAGTCGCTCATGCGCTCGCTCCAACGCTCGGCCAGTCGGCTTAGCGTGTCCACTTCGGGCTGCAGCTCGAGATCGCTTTCGTCTAGCAGCATAGTGAGTCTGCGCCGCAGTTCGCTGACATCCTGTTCAAAGCTGCCGCCGCTGCCGTCAAAGCGGGCTGCCACGGCCCGCAGCGCGTCGTCGCTTTCTGCCGCGAGCTGCTCAAACGATTTCACGCGCAGCGTCATGGTCTTGCACAGGTTGATCAGCAACCTGGGTTGCGCGCTGATCACGCTGATGAACTGGTCATTGCGTATCACGCCGCACAGGCTTGGCTCGTCAGCAATGATATCGGCCATGCGCTTGGGCTCGCTGTCGCCCATAAGCACGCCCATCTCGCCCACCGTTTCACCGGGCCGAATCACGCCGAACAGCTCATTGCCGACACGCACGCTAAGCCGCCCGGATACGAGCAGGTACACAGTCCCGCCGGCGTCTCCCTTGCGGCAAAGGTAGTCGCCGGGGTTCAGCATGCGTTGCTTGCCGGTTACCCGCTTGTCCTCAACGATTCGTGCCAGCAGCGTGCGGGTGTTTCTTGCTACTTCAGCGCCGCCACTTTCGCCGGTGCTGTAGGTCCAGGTTCGCTTGGCTGCATTGAGCGCCTCGACGATTTCATCCTCACCGGGGTTGCCCTCACCGATGCGCTGCACCAGGTTGTAAAAGTCTGAGCACAGGCCTTGAAAGTCACGCATGTAGCGGCTTGCCTGGCGCTGGGCGCTGCCCAGGCTGCGATTGGCACCCATCATGCGCTTGGCCATCGCTCTAGCCAGGGAAACGCCGATCTGCGGATGATCGGTCATCACACTCATCAGCCCGCGCGCGTCAATCGGCACCTCGGCGACCACTGTCGTGTCCACCGCGACCACGCTGGACTGATAGTGGCCTGCAAGGGCGCTCTCCAGCCCAATCAGCGTGCCGGCCTCGTGATGGTTGGCGACGATGTGACCGCGGGCGACACGCGCGTCGTCGGCCTCCACCAGCACCTTGTCCGGCACCACTGTGCACCGGACGCCGCCCCTGCGTAAGATCAGAAGGCGTGTCGCGCCCGCCCCCTGCCGACACAGAATCTCGCCGGGAGAATATTCACGCACGACGGCTTCGCGCTGGTTCAAAGGCCGCTCCAGCTGTCATTTGACCACATGAAATGAGTGTCGGCAACCTGACTTTGAACAAGTCGGCCTTCCTGCCCCGGTTTCAGCAAGTTTCGGGCGATAGCGAAAGGCTACGACAGCATCTGCGGGTTAGTCGTCAGTTGCACGAGAAAAATCAGCGCCACCATGCCGCCGGTCAGCAATCCGGCATTCAGCAGTCCGCGCAGCAATCCGCGCTTGAAATCGCGCGAGCCGGCAACGCCCATTACCATTCCTGCCACCACCGCAAGCGGGATGTACATCAACGCGTACTCAAGCATCGCCTTCCCCCTTGCTGGCACCGACGCGCATGGTGTCGGCCGGCCCCGGCGCCTGCGGCTGCGCCCATCGCCGATAAAGTTCGCAGATCACGATCAGGTTGAGCACGCCGGCGGTGGCGGCATACACCACGCCTGTCTGGTGGCGCAGAATGCTGATGTTTTCTGCCAGGTAGATGGCTTCTCCGCCGCGCAAGTACTCAAGGCCCAGCGTGATCGGCCCGGCAAGCAACTGGCAGTAGAAGTAATACTCGTGCAGCGTGAAATCGACGGCTGTGCCCCGGGCAATCAGCACACCGGCAAGATAAATGCCCGCAATCGCGGCCATGTAGAACACACCATGGCGCGCGCGCCGCATGTAGATGTGCCCCAGCCCCGGCACAAGCCAGCCCAGCAGCAACCCCACCCAGATGTTCCGACCCTTTGCCATGGCCGGGGATGTTAGGGGCTGCACGCCCGCCGCGCCAGTAACCCGGGCCGGGGAATGGAAAGGTTGCCGCAGGTTGTTTAGATGCCAAACTCGCCGCAAAGCCGCGGCCACAAGGAACGAGCATGAGCGAGCATCGCAAGGTTATCGTGATTGGATCAGGGCCCGCAGGCGACACCGCCGCCCTTTACACGGCACGCGCGGGGTTGCAGCCGCTGGTGCTTGCCGGCTTTGGCGCGGGCGGCCCCCCCGGCGGGCAATTGATGCTGACGACCGAGATTGAAAACTTTCCCGGGTTCCCCGATGGGGGCATCTCAGGGCCCGACCTGATGGCGCGCATGCGGCAGCAGGCGATCGACTTTGGCGCCGAGTTCAAGGACGTTGACGTCACCCGCGTCGATTTCAGCGCACAGCCGTTCAAGATCACAGTTGAGGATACCGAGTACCTGGCTGACACCGTGATCATCGCCACCGGCGCGCGCTCACGCATGCTGGGCATTGAAGGCGAAGAGCGGCTGATCGCGCGCGGCCTGCACACCTGCGCAACGTGTGACGGCGCGTTCTATCGCGGCAAGAAGATGCTGGTGATCGGCGGCGGCGACAGCGCGATGGAAGAGGCAACGTTTCTAACCCGCTTTGGGGACGTGAACCTGGTGCACCGCCGCGAAGAATTTCGCGCCAGCAAAGTCATGCTCGCGCGCGCGCAGAAGAACGAGAAGATCCAGTGGTCCCTAAACGAGCAGCCGCTGGAGTACCTGCTGCGCGACAACGGCACGGTGCGCGGCGTTAAATCTCGCAACATCAAGACCGGCAAGGTGCACGACATTGAGGCCGACGGCGTGTTCCTGGCCATTGGCCACATCCCGAACACCGACCTGTTCAAGGGCCAACTCAAGATGCACGAGAATGGCTACCTGGTGACGGGTGCAGCCGCGGGTGGCCCGAGCGAATTCCCCAATACGTACACGAGTGTCGAAGGCGTATTTGCGGCGGGCGACGTGCAGGACCACACGTATCGGCAGGCAATCACTGCCGCCGGCAGCGGCTGCATGGCCGCGATCGACGCCGAGCGCTGGCTTGCCGCGCGGGAATGATGTCAGCGCGGGTTGACCGGCGCTTGCTCATGCACTCGGCACGACGCCGGTGATGATGGGGATGTGCCAGACGCCGTAGCCGTCGGGGTTGCGTATGGCCTGCATCATTTCGGTCATGGCATCCCACACTTGTTGACGTGTCAAGTCTGAGTTGTCGGCGATAACATTGGTGTAGCCGTCGCGCCATGCTTCCCAGATCAGGGCAAAGGTTTCGCGCTCAACCCGTACCGTGTCCAGCGTTACGTAATCAACACGCACGTCAGCCAACCCCAGCTCGCGCATCCAGGTGAATACCTTGCGACCCACGCGCAGGTCGGTGCCTGTGCGCGCCGCGTAGGTCATCGGCCCTTCGCGCCAGAAGCCGTCACTGTCACCGTTGACGGGCCAGAAGTGCATCATGGCGTAGTCTTCGGCCAGCACGTGCAGGCGCCCGCCCGGCTTGGTAACACGCGCCATTTCGGCAATGATTCTCCACGCTTCCGGGACGGCTTGCAGCATGTGCCTGTTGACCGACAGGTCGAACGTGGCGTCTGCAAAGCTCAGCTGATAGGCATCGCCGCGCAGAAACCCGGCCCGTAAGCCGAAGCGCGCGGTACGCTGCCGGGCCGAGTTCAGGTGCGTTGCCTCAAGATCTACACCAATTACTCGCGCATCCGGAAACAGCTCCGCCATGCGCACGGAAACTTCCCCTGTGCCGCATCCCAAGTCAAGAATCGCGGCGGCCCGTGGCAGGCCGTATCGCTCAAGCAGTGGTTGTTCCTGCGGCCAGATCGCGCGGGCCTGGGCAGCCAGGTTGCGCACCATCGACTCGTCGGCCATCTGCCGCGCTTGTGGATTCCGGTCCGCCATCGAAATGCCGTCGATTACCGCCCCTGCAAGAAGCGCCGCAGCATGCGCCACACCGCCCCGAAGAACGCTCCCACCAGCGCCATCAACAGGGCACCCAGCAGCAGCAACGCCGCGAGCAGCACGTGGCTTGTCGTCGCCGCGAGATAACCAAGCCCAGCCGCCAGCGCAAACGAAGCCAGCGCTGCTATGCCGAATCGCGCACGCACGCGTCGCACTGCCTCCTGGGGCAGCGGGCTGCCGTCCGGGGCCTGCACACGAACACGCGAAGCCCAACGCATGCCGCGGACCTGGGCATCTGTGCCCTCGCGGCCGCGCGCCGGGCGAATCACCTCAGGCTCGATGACTTTCTGCGGTTGCTGCCTGCTGCTCATGCGTCGCCTTCCGGCCTTGACTCGTTACGTCGTCGCGCTGGCGTTACGCTCAGCACTTCGCGCCCGCCCTTATACACGGTGATACGTCCTGTGCTCTGGGACAGCACCAGCGCGATGGCTTTGGTGGCCTTGGTCATCGCGGCAGCAACGCGATGCCGCGCACCCAGGCCGGAAAGAAGATCAACGCGCACGTCGGGTGGCGGGCTGAGGTATGTGCCTGCGCTCTGGATTACTCCGTTGCGCGAGATCACGAAGGCGCCATCCAGCACCGCGAACTCCTTGACCGTTTCTTCCAGCGCGGGGTCCACCAGGTTTCGTTCGTTCTCTGAATAGCCGCGAAACGGGTTGATTGTCAGTTGTTGCGTCAGCCCGCGGACTTCCTCTTCTTCGGCTATAAGCATGCAGGCACCCAACGGGCGGCCCTCGCGGCCTTCCTCTGCCAGTTCCACCATGATCTGCATGGCTCGCTCAAACACTTCGGGGTGGGCTGACTCGCGCGTCGCCTTGCTGTAAATGCGCGAAACGGTGGTGCGCGGCGATTCGATGCGCACGGTGTCCAGCGTGTCGCTGCCCTTGGCGCCGCAAACCGCGACCACGCGGCTGCCATTGCCCAGCAACCCGCGTGATCCCGCCGACAGCATCGCAAGCTGCACTGCGCTGTCTGTGCTGAAGTCGCCACGGCCAAGCTTGACTACGCCACGCGCTTTGTCCGACAGTGCCTCAGGGATGTCCACTGCCCGTGTCGCCAGCACGATGCGCCGGCTGATGAACGAACTGAGCAGCGACTGGTTCTTGAACACGTCGGAAAACAGCAGGATAGCCTCAGCGTCAATTTCGTCGGCAAAGCGAAGCAGGTTGCGGATCAGCGCACGCGTGACCTGCGGCAGGCGCCTCGAGACCACAAACCGGCGCTGCTGTGCGGCTTCGCCCAGCGCCGCGCGCAACTTCTGTGGTGTGTGCGCCTTGATCGCGCGTTGCAGACGATCCGGCTGCGCCGTGTCGCGAAACGCGCTGGCAAGCTGCGAGAGCACCCGCAGGTATTGCTCCTGCGTGCGCGGCGAGCTGATCAGCAAGAACATCAGGTGGACGCGCCCAAGCTCCGGCCGGCCGTAATCCACGCCCTGCTCGCTGCGGCCGACGACCATCACCAGCTCTTCGGCAAATTCAATGATCGCGTGCGGCGCGGCCCATCCTGGGCCCAACTGCGTGTTCAGCGCCGCTTCGCGGGCGTGCACAGCCGCCGACAGGTCCAGATGCTCAGCAGAGCTCAGGTTCAAAGAACGCGCAGCGGCTGCGATCAACTGGTCCAGCGCAGAGGCCTTGTCGGTGCCGCGAATCGCGGTCATGCGGTTGCCGCGAATCATTGAGCCAAGCGACGGCATTTCGCCGGCGTCGGCTGCGTTCTCGCCGCCCGCGTCGCGTCTGGATGGTTGTTCCGCCGGCTTTTTCACGCACCAACCTCGCGCACTAAACCCTGAAGTACTCGCCCACCATCAGCCTTAGCCCGTTCGCCACGTCGCGGGCCGGTCGTGCCGGCTTGCCCTCAAGCTGGGCAAGCTGAATGCATAGCGCACCGCTGCCGCACGTCACCGTGATACCCTCCGCACTTATTGCCGCGACCTGTCCCGGCGGGCCTTCCGCTTGCGCGATTGCCGTGCGGTGCACGAGCACCCGGACAGGCTGATCTCGTTCAAGCCATGCCTCGGCGCGCGGCCAAGGTTGTACGGCACGCACACGGTTGTGCAAAGTCATCGCGGGCTGGTTGAACTGCAGCAACCCCTCTTCTTTGCGCAGCGGCGGCGCGCTGGTTGCCTGACTGTCGTCCTGCGGCGTGGCCTTGATGCCGGCTTCAAGGCCTTGCAATGCCTGCAGGATTATCGGTGCGCCCAGCTCTGCCGCCTGTGCCAGCAGTTCTTCTGCATTCAGCTTCGAATCCATCCGCCAGGGTTGCTGCAGCAGGATTGGCCCGGCGTCCATCTTGCGCACAAGCTTCATTACGGTCAGGCCGGATTCCACCACGCCGTCCATCACCGCCCGCTGCACCGGCGCGGCACCACGATAATGCGGAAGCATGCTTGGATGAAAATTGATGCAGCCGTGCGGTGCCAGCTCAAGCAGCGGCCGCTTGAGAAGCTGCCCGAAAGCGACCACCACAATCACGTCCGGCTTGGCCGCCCTGATGCGCCCAACTACGGCTGCCTCATTGATGTCGGCGCAGCCTTCGCAATCCAGCCCAAGCTCCTCGCTGGCGCGGGCGACCGGGCTTGGCTCGGCGCTGCCGCGACGGGTGCGACGTGCCGGCGGCTGGGTAAACACACAAACCGGCCTGTAGTCCGGGCTTACAGCCAATAGCCGCAACGTGGGTACCGCAATGGTGGGTGTTCCGAGGAATGCTACTCGCATAACTGTGTTTTATGTTTTTTTGCTTTTCTGTACAGTCCCCGCTCCCAAATGCCGATCTGTTAAGCATGGGAGATTCGTACCGATACGCCTTGTGGCGTCTGTCGGTACGCGCGTGGGAGAGGGTCACAACGGAGGACTGCCGTGACTGAGATCCGACAGATTATCAAGCCGCATCGCGGCCGCATGTTTCGCGAGTTGCGCCACAGCCAAGGCCTGAGCCTGCAGGCGCTGGGTGCCGCCATTGCCGTGGACCCGTCCACCATCTCACGCTGGGAGACGCGCAAAGAGTTCGTGCAGTTCATGCGCTTTGTGCAGGCGCTGCACCGGCTGGGCACGACACCCGAGCTGTTTCTGGGCCTGCGCGCCCCGGAAAACGTTGTGGACCCCATCCGCGAGTACCCGCAGTTCGCGCAAACCGCGCCGGGGCCACTGGACGAGTTCCGCATCGCGCGATAGCCGGCTACTTCAGCCGGTAGGTGGTCAATCCCACAGACCCCGCGACGAAAAACTCGCGCCCTCTGGGATTGATCGCCGCAATGCCGGATGGCTTGCGGCTCCAGGCGTACAGCTTGAAGTTGCCGCGTGAAATGTCGGCTTCAAGCACACCAGCCGGGCAGGCGAAGCGCGCAAGCTTCTCGTTGCCCCAGAACTGGGCACCGAAGAACGGCGACGCCGCGGTCAAGCCGTACGTGCTGCGGCCCGGCAGGTCGTCGGTCTGAAAGACACCGGTGAACAGCTTGCTTACAGGCTCACCGCTGGGCGAGATCACGGCGCAGTTGATGCCCGTGTAGCCGAAGCGATTGACCTCGTTGATCAGCACAGCCTCTTTGCCACGGGTGACAAACGCCGTCACGCAGTTGTCGCCGCAATAGGTGGTGTCCACGTCGGCGACGTCGTATTCAACGCGCTTTTCGCCCTTGTCATCGACGATGAACAATTTGCCTTCCCCCACCTGCCGCTCGGTGATCAGAAACTCGTCACCCTTGTCGCTGACCCACAGACACACCGCCAGCGTGTCTTTGTACTCACAGCGGTACAGACGCTGCGGATCATCCACGTCCAGCCGCTGGATCATCACGTTGCCGCCCTGATCCGTCGGGGCCGAGTACACCACGCCCGACAGGTCCGGCAGTGCGCGCGCGAACGTGCCCGGGATGGGCGCGATGGACTTCTCAATCTTCTTTTCGGTCAAGTCGATCAGCCAGCAGCCCTGGTTGCGGACACAGGCCAGCACCTTGGTTGACTTTGCGTCGAAGGTGACGAACTCACCCAATGAGCCCGCCGGCAGCGGCTTCTCAAACGAAATGCTGGCAACTTCAGTGCTCGTGCGCGCATCCACGATAAACACTCGGTCAAGCGCCAGCGCGGCGACAAGCCTGCCGGCCGAATCGTAGGACATGCTCAAGGGCTCGAAATCAACAACCTTGGCGGTGTATAGGTAAGTCGGCGACTCGGACGTTACCCCGGCGATGATGCCGTACCTTGCCGCCAACGACGCACCACCGGGGCCCACCGCAAAAAACGGCTCATCCTCATCGTCACCCTGCACGTCTTCGTGCGGCACGCTGGTGGTCCAGAGTACTTCGCCGCTATCCAGTTTGACGGCCTTGAGTGCCGCGCGCTGCGGCGTAAAGCTCTCAATGAAAACGCCGACGCCACCCTCGGGCGCGAAGCCAATACAGGCGTCGTGGTACTCGGTCTTGTAGCCGCGCTCCCATGTGCCGCGTGTGATTACAAAGCGATGCAGGCTGTCTTCCGGGTGCGCGACAAGGTGCTTTCCGTCAGGGCTGATGGTCGTTCTTGTGGCATTTCCGCCGTGCCAGTTGCCTGGCGCGGTCTGCACTGACTTGAGTTCGCCCTTGTGATCAAACACGAGACACGACATCTCGTGCGCGTTGTTGAAATCACCGGGCGTGCGCGGCTGTGTCACGACAACGATGATTTCATCTGAGGTCACCGCGAACACGCCATCGCGATCTTTGGGCGGAACGCCGTGTTTGGCGTGCGGCCACGAGAGGTTGACGCTCTTGCCGTCGGCGAAGTGCAGCTTCGCGCCGTCGCCGCTGTACTGCTTCGAGCCCCGGTCGTAGTTCACGAGAACCGAAAGCGCGTGCATGCCTCCTGCGCCCGCGTGTACCCGATAGGCCTGCGCCGGAAGCTCTGGCTGCTCGCGCCGCCAGTCGCGGCGGCGATCGCGCGGCCTGGGCGCGGGGGCACCGGTCGCCACTGTCGTGTCAAAACCGGCGGCTACCTTTACTTTGCCCGTTACCACGTCAACGAACACCGTGGCCGCCTGCTGCGAAATCACCGCGAACTGCCCACAGTCGTAGGCCATACGCGGCTGATCGTGAAAGTTGGGGCACTCAGGCGGAAGCTTGATCGTCTTGGGCGCAAGCGCGTTCTTCACCAGGTCAAGCGTCACGAACTTAAGCGTGTGCGTTGCCGCTTCGTAGTTCACGAGGCGGTACGCCAGCTTGTCGGTCAATCCGATGCGTGGCTGGTCGTTGGTGCCGGGGAGCAGGCTGAGAACCTCATAGAAGCCCTCCGGCTTGACATCTTCAATCGTAAGTTGCGGCAACCTGACATCGCCGCCGCCGCCCTTCCTCCAAGGTTGGCCGCCCTTGCCCTTGCGGTCCCAGTCGCCCTTGCCCTTGCCACCGGGCCCACGACCCGGGCCCCGACCGCCCTGCTGGGCAAGGCTGTGGCCAGCCGCCACGCCGATGCATACAAGCAGGCAGATGGTGAACATGATCCATCTGGTTCGGGACATTGGCATCTCCTGAGGAAGTCGTTGCACCGTCAGTGGTTAGTGCGCAGGCGATTGGAAATCTTACGCGTTAAACAGGGCCCTCGGCGCCGCGCATGGGCCCCGCCTGTTCAAAGACCCGCTGCCACGCCTGGAGGTTCCTTACATGCTCAAGATTTCCGCGCGCCTGCCACGCTGCCTGCAAGTTGTTCAGCGTGCGGATGAGGATCGCGCGTTCGTCCGCCGGTTGCAGCATCGACGGGTGGAAAACAGCCGTGAAAGGCTTAAGCGTGCTGCGCACCTGCGCGCTTGACAGTCGGCGGAAGCCGCTGAATGGGTCAAAGTAGCTGCCAAGACCAAGCTCCGCGTCGCCGTAGTACCCCAAAAAGTGCCCCGGCGCGCCGATACCGCACACCGGCAACTCCAGGCGCTGCCCTACAAGAATCGCCACGCAGCACAGGCTGATCGGGATGCCCAACCCGGTTTCTAAGACGCTTTGCAGGTAGCTGTTGCCGGGGTTTGAGTAGTCTGCCTGATTGCCGCGCAGACCGGCCCTCGTCAGCACTCGTGCCAGGGCTTCCATGCCGTTGTCGAATGCGCGATCTCCACTGAGCGTGCTGCCGACGTCGGCTGCCAGCTCATCCAGCCGGCGACTTACATCTATCTCGTTTGCGCCACCCGCCCGGCCCAGGGCAATCAGCGCGTGCTCCAGCGCAGGCCGCGGGCGCGCTGTCGCGGCTAGCCACTCGGCGGCGTGGCGGGTGTAGCCACGTCGAGTCAATGCAGCCTCAAACGCCGCGCGCTGTCCTGGCGTGCAGTTGCTCATCTGGCTTTGAAGGGTCTGCAACTGCTCGTCGGGCATGTTCGCGATCTGGTCAATCAGCGACTGCGAAACGGGCTGCTCATCATCAAGCAGTCGCAGCAACCCGCGCAGGTTTGCGGCATCCAGCGGAATCACGTCCCCTTCACAAACTTCGCCCCGCACCTAGGCTTATGCCATGTTCGTCCCGCCCGTACAGCGCTTGAGCGAGTGTGCGGCCTGTGGCAAGCCCGCCGCAGGCAATGGCGACCGCTGCATCTTCTGCGGCGCGGGCCTGCTGCTTGAGACCGTCAACGACTGGCGCATCGTGTATCACCCATACAGCTATGCCGACGCCATGCTGGCAACCGCCGCGTTGCGTGCCAACGGCGTGACCACACGCTTCCAGCATTGCAACGCTGAGCGCGTGCTGCTGGGCCGCGCGGGCGGAGTCGTGCAGGTGGCTGCCGACGAGCAACTGGCGGCGCGCGAAGTGCTGCGGCTGGTGCGCGGCGTGCGCACAGACCCGGAGTACCTCGAGTGGCAGGCGGTCAAGCGCAGACGCCCGCGCATGCTGCTGCTGGTGGTGGCGCTGGCCGCGGGCGCGACGATCACCTGCGGTTTGCTGCTGCACCTGCTGTCGGCACAGCCTTCGGCATCTACAACGCGGCACGCAGCACGATGATGCTGGCGCGGATTCGCACCGTACTTTTTGACCTGGACGGCACGCTTACCGTGCCGTTGATCGACTTTGATGCGCTGCGAGCCCGGCTTGACCTGCCAGCCGGCGTGCCGTTGCTGCACGCCCTGGCGCCGCTGCCCGAAGAGCGGCGTGTGCACGGCATGAAGGTGATCCATCAAGCCGAGATTGAAGCGGCACACAACGCTGTCGCCAACACCGGCGCAATCGAGCTATTGGCTGATCTGGGTGCGCGCGGAATCGCCACCGCAATCGTGACGCGAAATTCGACCGATGCCAGCCGCATCACGCTGGCGCGGCTCAAGATCAACGTCGATGTGCTGGTCACTCGCGACTTTCTGCCTACCAAGCCGGCACCAGCGCCGGTGCTTGAGGCCTTGCGCCGGTTGCGCGCAAAGCCGACAGGCGCGCTGATGGTCGGTGACTATGCAGACGACATCGCCGCGGGCCGCGCCGCTGGCACGCTGACTTGCCTGGTGATGAACGGGGCCGGCCCGCCGCGCTTCGATGCGGACATGCACGTGCCGTACCCGCGCGAACTACATGAGCGGTTTGCCCAGGCCTGGAAGTGAAAAGCGCCCGGCGAGGTGCCGGGCGCTTCTGCTCAATGCGTCATGCTACGCAAAGCGTCGTGAACGCAACCACCCCGTTGCAAAGAACAGGGCTGCCAGCACCGCCAACGGCGCCCACGGCGATGCCGGGGCCCCGCCGCTGCATCCACCGCCGCCACTGCTGGGGCGATTGAACTGGACCTTCTCAATCGTCAGCGTGTAATCAACTTCCGCCATCGCGGCAGCACTGTCGGTCACACGAATCGTGAAGTTGAAGCTGCCCGTTTCAGTAGGTGTACCGGACAGCGCAACCGTGTCCGTCGTGGAAGCGCCAAGGCTGAGCCCACCCGGCAACGTCCCGCCGGAAACCGACCATGTGTAGCCCGGTGTGCCGCCGTTTGCCGCGATGTTCTGGCTGTAGGCCTGCCCGCCCTTGCCGGAAGGCAACTGGGTGGTGGTAATGATCAACGAGCCTGCGGGCAGTACGGTAAGCGTGAACTGTCGCGTGTCTGACAATCCGCTTGCGTGGCCGACGGTGACGTTGAACGTGTAAGGCCCGGCGCTGCCCGCGGGCGGCGTGCCGGAAACCCGGCCAGTGAGGTTGTTGCCTGAAATGTTCAGCCATGCGGGCTGGCCGGTGATGCTCCACCCAAACGGGGCAGACACGCCGGTTGCGCTGGCGCTGATGAAGCCCTGGTAGGGCACAGTCTCAGCCGAGTTGGGCAATGACGACGACGTGATGGTAAGCGAGGTGCCGGGGCCGCCGGTCTTGGGTCGCTCGTCGGCGCCCGCATCCGGCGCGGTGCCAATCGGCCGCGCTTCGCCATCAAAGTCGGTCGCCACGGTGGAGCCTACCGCCAGGTCCAGCGCCGGTGAGTGGCCTTGGACGTGCAGGTCCATGTTTGACACGAAACGGGCGCTGCCAGCTGCGCTGTTCTGGTCCAGGGTGCCAGTAGCTGTACGCCATGCGGTAAGGTCGGCAAAGCTCACCTGGGGAAGAGCCGGGTTGAATTCGCCGTTCGCTGTCGCCGTAGCTACGGAAGCGCCCGTGGCGAGGTCGAACAGATTACGATTCGAAGCGAGGGGAAACTGGTCGATGCCCTGACTTGGCGGGAAGTTCGGAATCACCAGTGCCGCGTGTCCGGGATCTTGCATTGAAAAGATGTTGAAATTGCAGGTGATGGGCAGACACGCAAGCGTGCTGCCACTAACCGCAACGCAACCTCCAACCGGAGTATCGCTCACTTGCTCTACGAGAACTGAGTTGTGTTCCAGCACGACGTTGGCCCCCGGGACCCAGAACGCGATGGTTCCGCGCAGGTTGTAGTGTTGACTGAGGGTCCCGCACCCATACGCCATGCAGTTCTGGATAAGCACGTTGGGATACCGTGAGTTGAAGTCGCCCACGAGCGCCAAGCCTTGACCGTCAGCAATACCGCTGAAGATGCAGCGCCTGATCTGTGCCCCGTTGGCCAGTTCGCCACGAAACTTTGTTCCGCTCAACCACAGTCCGAAGTCTGCAGCATTGGTGAACCGCAAATCTTCGAGCACGACGTTGGTCAGCCCATGGAACGACATGCACCCGAATGCATTCCCCGAAATCGGATCGATGAATGATCCCGTCCCGCCGCCATCAATCGTCGGCTGTAACCCGGGTGAAGGCGGTATTCCCCTCACTGTGATGGTGTTCAAGGAGGAGTTGCCGCGTACGGGTGTGTAGTCGCCATTCGGTTGGGACCCCAATCCGTAGGATGAATTCGGTGCATAAGGGCCGCCCGAGATCTCGATCACCACAGGCCCAACCATGCCAAACGCCTCCAGATCATCGAAGGCATCGCCAATGTCAGCGTAGTCCGGCGTGTTGGCCGCGTTGGTATCAACCGTGTAGGTGCCGGACATGCCGCGAGTGCCGTTGACTGTGAAACTGTAGGTCGTCTGTGACGGGTCGTTGTTGGTGATCGTGACGAGGAACGAAAATGTCCCGATCGCCGCGTTCGGCGTCACCGGAATAGTCAACGTCGAAGCCGCCCCCGGTGCGGTGCTGGCACCCAGTGTCGCCGTGCCCGTCGTGCAGTTGACGGGCGCGGTGACTGCCACAGTGTGGGTCAGGTTGGCTGCCTCGCCGCGGTTGAAGACTTGCAGATTGACGTTGCCTGCCGTGCCCGGCTCAAACGGCCCAACTTGCACCGAGCCGTTGTGCGGGATGTTCCCCGCGGCATGAAACGGCAAGCGCGCGCTGATGGCAGGGTCCGGCGCCGGCGACACGTCGTAGCCCACTAGGTCGAGAATCACGTGCGCGTTCGGATGGCCAACGGCACTGAGAGTTGTCAGCTGGTTGATGCCGCAGGGCGGCGAGATGATCAAGACCTCGCTGAACTGGCCGGCGTCGTTCGCACCAAGCCAGAACATCGCGCGCTCCAATGCATTGTCACGAATCGCGAGTTCAATCATGACATCGCCGACTCCAAGGGCGATCGGCTGATCCAGCAACACCGTTACGACGCTTTCGTTCCAGGATCCGTCGCCGGGGGTTGTGAAAGATGTGGTTGTCCCGAGCGGTGTCGTAAACGCTGGAGTTCCTGAGAAACCCCACAATCTAAGGTCTATCGTCGTCGGGCCACTGTCTTCCTGAACAGCGAAACGAACCGCCGTGATCGTGATCGGCTGAACGATCGGGTACGTCCTGCAGAAACTTTGCTCGCGCTGGGTTTGGCTGTCCGGCCCAACCTGAGTGGTACAGGTCGGCGCACCTCCAAAGCCAGGTGGCGGCTGAGGAGGCAAGATCGTGTTGTTATCAATCGATTGCGTAAGGATCGTCTGCGCGCACAATGCTCCGCTCAACGCCACGCAATGAATAAACATGAACAAGCCTGAATACCGCAACATTGCCGAACTCCTTAGTCGATGATTGGCGCAGCGCACAGAACCGCCGTGCGGCACTGGTCGGACGCACCTTCCGCCCAAAGCCGCTGTCAAGCTGCGCGCCGCCAAATGGCGCACCGCCACTCAAATCCTACCGAAGGCGTCCCCAAGCACCTGTAGTGTAAACCAAGGCCTTGCATAGCGCAATAGCTCCTGTCCAATCCATGTGCTGTGCGACCACAAAGTAGTAACACAGCACATGAGTTACTTAGGAGCATCTGCGTACTCAATTCTGAACCGCGTGCCCTCCCGTAGAGGAGCTTGTCTGTGCCGGGTCGTCAACGACCACACCCGGAAGGCTACCGTCCGCGAGCGCAAGGCCGCCCAGAGTGGACATTCCGGATCCATTTCCCCCACGAGCCTCAGCCCTTCCTGCCTGCGCTATCGCGTGAGCCTCGCCGCCGTCGGCTGGAGTCAAGAATGTCCCTATGCCAGTTCCACCTTCTGCATAGGCATCGCCGGAGACCGAAGCAGCAGTGACTAGTTGAGTTACGTTCCCGTCTCCGCCGTAGGCATTCGCGTTATCCGCTGCTGCTGCAGTCGCCGCTCCACCGGTACCGGTAACGGAGTTTCCGCCTCGTGCGGTGCCAAAGCCGCCGTCGTTGGTGAGTGTCGCATCGCCCGCTACCCCGTGGTCCGCGTCTCCTCCTTCGGCGGTAGCCGTTATTGAGTGAGCGATTACGGTTGCGGATCCTCCATCGCCACTATCTGACTCCCCACCGTAGGCGCTGGCGTCAACCACGCCCATCCCCGCAAATCCCTCTGTGTAAGCGTCTCCGCCTTTGCCGCTACCATAAGCTGTGCCGCCAACGGCATTGATCCCCAGAGCCCATGTCGGGCAATAAACCTCAGCGTCGCCACCGTCGCCGTTGCCCAAAGCATCACCGCCAATGGCGATTGCACCATCGCCGCCTGTACAGGTCGCTTCGGCAAATCCGCCGTTGCCTATCTGGGAATCGCCGCCATAAGCTAAGGCGTATGGACCTTGCGCAGCCGCGCTACCTCCAACACCGAATGGGGCGACCGCCAGCCCGCCAACCGCTGCTGCCTCTCGAAATGGTACCGCTCCGCCGACAGTATTCTCAGCCTCGGCGAAGCCACCGTGTCCGCCAGAACCCCCAGCAGCAAAGGCACGGCCGTTAGTGTTCGTCGCCATGGCGCCGCCTCCAGGCCATGCATTGGGGTTCAGAAAGCCGTCTGATCGTGATTCGCCGAAGGCTCCAGCTTCTCCATTAGCCGCAATAACAGATGCGATGGCGAGACCTCCATTTGGACCCCATCGAAAGCTGTTGGAACCACCGTAAACAGCGATTGCGTAGGCGCAAGCATCGACAGCGGGTATACTACCTGAAGTGTCTACGCTCGCAACGGCGCTGCCGCCCAATACCGAAGCCGTTGCAATCACAATCACAGGGATTGCGTGCGGGTAGTTGACCGTCCCCGTCCCCCAGACGACGTCCGAGGATCCCCCAGCCTGGCTAACAAATGTAGCAACCCAAGTTGAGCCATCGTGTTGCTTTCCATGCATGTACGTAGCCAAAGCTGCGGCAGCACCGTAGAATGACAGCCCTGGAACGGGTTCGAGTCTTGTAAATGGCGTAGATTCAATCACGAAATAGCTGTTGACCGCGTCCTCCAAGTCCTGACTGGCTTGTGCACTCACGGAGCCCGCGAGCACCAAGCACAAGGCAACTGCAATAAACGTCGACGTAGTTTTCATCCTATCTCCTATTCAAAATATGATTTTAGGGTACAAGTATAGGTGATTAAGGATACAGATAGGCGTACTCTCTGCAAGCGAATTCTAGAGTCCCCTCGTGCTGCTTGTCGCGAATTGAGTCTGCGTTGGCGGCATCCACTCGCTCACGGTAGCCGTCAATGCAGTCGCTTCGCTGCAGGTTCAGCTGTGGCGTCGGCGCGACTGCAAGGCCAAAACGGCGAATAGCAGCAAGACGGCAGCCGTTCCGCCTGCGCCGATCTGGCACCCGCCGCCGCCACTTGAAGTTGGTGCGGTGCGGCCGGGGCTTTGCGCGGCTGCGATGGTGATACTGAACGCCTGGACGTCTGTCGCGCTGGTGCTGTCTGCGACTTCAACACTGAAATTGTACGCGCCGTCGGCGGTCGGTGTGCCCGACAGTGTCACCGTGTTGGATGTCGAACCGTTCAAACTCAACCCCGGCGGCAGCGTACCCACCACCGTCCAGGAGTACGGGCCCACGCCGCCACTGGCTTGGATCGTCTCGCTGTACGCCACGTTCTCGGTCCCAGCCGGCAGGCTCACGGTATCTATGTTCAAGGGCGGCGGTGGTGCAGGGTCAATCACGATGCTCAGCAGTTGCGAGTCATTGCCCGCGGCATCCGAGACACTCACGGTGAAGTTGTACGATCCGGCTGTGTTGGGCAGGCCTGAGATGGTCACGCTGTTCGTGGTCGAAGTACCAAGGCTCAGGCCGAAGGGCAACGTACCCGTCACACTCCAGGTGTACGGTGCCGTTCCGCCGGTGCACGCGACGGTTTCGTTGTAGGTGGTTCCCACCTGCCCGTCGGGCAGATTGGTGGTGATGATGTCCACTGGCGGTATCGGCGGGTCGATGCTGATGCTGTAGGTTTCGTTCGCCGTGACCATAGCCGAGTCCGTCACCGTGATGAGCACGCTGGTAAATGCGCCGTTGACCATCGGGGTGCCCGAAATCTCGCCGCTGGTCGGGTTGATATCCACGCCCGAGGGCAGGCCGGTCTGTGACCACGTGTATGGCGGGTTGCCGCCGGACGCGGCCATGGTGGCCGGGCCATAGACGATTCCTTCCATGCCGTCGGGCAGCGACGATGGCCCGGTGATGACCAGCGCCGGCCCGGCAGCAATGTACACTTCTTCTGCCCACTCGCCGGTGGCGCCGTTCTCGACGCGCACGGTGACCTGCCCTGAACCTGCCATCTGCAAGTCAACTGTTGTGCCGCTGGTGCCGCTTAAGGTGGCGCCGACGCCCGTGATCGACCAGCTGTAGCTTACAGTCGGCGTGCCGCCTGTCGCTGTCAACGGAGTGTCGGCTGTGATCGTCGTGCCCGGCGGTGAGATTGTCACGGGCGGCTGATCCTGCACAGCCGGTGTAGAAGGCGCGGGCCCGAGCGTAGCGACAAGATCCCACACGATGATGAAGTTCACCAGGTGAGTCCCCGTATAGGGCGTGCCCGCGCGGACGACGACACGAAACTTCTGCGCGCCGGAGTGGGTGCCAGTCAGGAATGACTTGGCGTCAACCTGCGCCGCCGCAGCCTGCGCGGTGAGGGGAATGGACACCGACGAGCTCGCGCCACCGGTGTCGGCCAGGCTGTACAGATCAAACACGAGCTGGTTGGTGCCGACGTCAATAATCGCAAACAGACCGACTTGCGCGGCCGCGCCGCCCGCCGGGAATGCAATCTCGAATTCAAACCGGACTTCATCCGTGGCAGCACCAAGCGTGCATGCGCCAAAGGCAGACTGCGCGCTGTGCTCAACCAGGGCAGTGGCCGCCGTGCCTACCACGGCGGCTGGAACGCCACTGGCGGGGCCGAGGGTAACCGGGTGAAAGAACGGAGTGCCGCTGACGGATGCCGTACTCGCACTGCCGTTGCCCAGCGTGAAGGTCATCGTGTTCTGAAGCGTTGTGTTGGGGTTGGCAATCTCGATTACAAAGCGATGAATGCCGGACAGCGATAGCGTAGGATAGGGTCCGGAGTTGTAGGTAAGGTTGTAGCTCCCTGCTGCCTGCGCGGGGAAACTCCAGAAGGGTGCGCGATCCTGCCATCCGGTTATGTTCGAGGCGCGCGACATGCCGGCGATGTCGTACACGTCCACGCGAAAGCCGGTCTCGGTCGTGGCAAGTTGCAGTGTCAACTGCTCGGTGTGGGGCGTGTTGCCAAAGTTGATGTCCACAACCCACTGAATGAACGAGTTCGGCGGCATATTCAGCGCGCCGGTGGTCGCGTTCACCTGGGCGTGAAGCCCCGCAGAGAGAATCGTCAGCAGCGCCGACGCGAACAGAACCGCCCTGAGGCTCATCGTGTGCTCCTCATACTTCACGCACCGTGGCCACTCGCCGACGGCGAGCAACGACCGATGCAGGTGCTGCCATTACAACAGCGTCGCACGCCCAGTTACGGCGCTGAAGAGCATTCAATTGGAAGCGTCCCCAAGCATCACGATGTTAACCAAAGGCCGAAGCCATGCAACGTCCAGTTTGTTGATGGATTATACAGTAGCGGCAATTCGTGCGCTCAGCCAGGCCACTTTCTGTCGCTTGTTCAGGCCGGTGCGCCACGTCCAACTCTCGCTAAGTTGAAGCGACTATCGTTCGGGAGGTTCCATGAAAGCCGTCGCGACACTGGGGCCGCAAGGCTACCGCACTGAAATCAGCGTTGATCCGGCACAAGCCCACAGGATCATCGCCGACGAGCCCGAGGACAAGGGCGGGCACAACGAGGGGCCAACCGCATACGGATTGCTGGCCAGTGCGCTGGCCGCGTGTACGTGCGCGACACTGCGCAGCTACGCCGACCTCAAGGGTTTGAAGCTCGACAAGGTCGTGGTTGAGGTGGACGCCACGCGCCGCACGCCATCAGAGCAGAACGCTGCCGGCCCCGACGCGAAGATGACGCTGATGCGCAAGAAGATCACGATCGAGGGCAACCTCACCGACCAGCAGAAGCAGCGCATGCTGCAGATTGCCGAGAAGTGCCCGGTGAACCGCACGCTGCTGGAAGGCGCAAACGTCGAGTAGGTGCGGCGCCTGCGTCGCCCACGGCTATGCGCTGCTCGTTCCGCCTGGGTTCGGGGGCGATGCAAGCATCGCCCGTACGATCGACTTGTCGAAGTAGTTCACGCCCATGCCGGCATCCAGCACAATCTCCTGCGCGTTGATGCCGGAACTGCGCGGGCTTAGCAGGAACGCCACGGCGTTGGCCACCTCCTGCGTCGCGAGGCCCTGCTTGCGCAACGTCGCCTGCTCGGCGAACAGGTAGCTTTCGAGGTAGCCCGGGATGCCCGCGCTCGCGCTGGTTTTCAGCAGGCCGGGGCACACCGCGTTGAAGCGCACGCGCGTGTCCGCGCTGAAGCTCTTGGCCAGAAACACCACACTCGAATGCAAAGCCGCCTTGATTGGCGCCATATACCCGTAGTTTTCGGCTGCCATGCGGGTCGTGCTGATGCCAATCGTGACCACGCTGGCGTCTGGCGCCAGGTAAGGCTTGAAGGCGTTGCTGATCGCGACAAGGCTGAAGGCGCTGATGTTCACAGCCTGAAGAAAGTCTTCGCGCCTGGTTTCATGAAACGGCTTGAAACCGTCGGAGTAGTTGGCGAAAGCAATGCTGTGGACCAGGCCATGAACGCGCCCATAAGCCTCACCCACCGCTTTAGCCACAGCCTCAATCTGCTCCTGCGATTCCACGTCGCAGGTGAAGACATCTGAACGCGAAGCGTCAGCGAGCGCCTTGTCCTCAACGGTTCGCTCATCGCTGGAATGGCGCTCGCTGACACTTCGCGTGCGGATCAGCTTCTCCACATCCGCACGCACACGATCGTCGCGCACCACATGCACAACCCGAGCCCCAGCCTCCGCCAGCGTTGCCCCCACAAACCAGGCCACAGACTTACGGTTAGCCGCCCCAAACACGACCACGGTCTTGCCAGCCAACTGAAGAAAGTCGCTCACGAAACCTCAACCAGCGCCACAATAAACTTTACGCGAAGCACGTTCTTGCCAGCCACATCCACCCGCCCCGACATCACATGCGCATCACCCATGATCTCGTCGCGCGAGACCTCAACACGCATAACATCCCCAGGCCGAACCATCCCCCGAAACTTAGCTTCAAGGATGCGCGTAAGCACCGGCTTCCTCGAAGCATCAGAGGCGCCTGCACTTCCAGCCAACAGCAGCGCTCCGGATTGAAAGCACGCCTCGCAAATCAGCACGCCAGGCATCAGCGGCGCACCGGGGTAGTGGCCTTGAAAATGCGGCTCGTCGGCGCGGACGGTGCGCTCGGTGACGATGCGTTCGCCCTCCTGCTCGACGATGCGATCCACGAACAGGAACGGCTCCCTGTGCGGAATCGCTTCGTACACATTGGAAGCGGCAGGCGCCGATGCATCTTGAATCTGCTCACCGCGGAGACGCAGAGGCGCTGAGAGGTCAGGAGAGGCATTGACCAATCGGCGAATGCCGGACTTGAGCATCGGCACGTTGAAGTTGACCAGCAAACCGACGCAGAGGCCTGTTAACTTCAAGTAGGTCAGCAACTGCGCTTCATGCACCGGCAGTAGTTTGTCCACTGCCTTCAGTTCGAGGATCACGCAATCTTCTACCAGCAGATCGATCCGATACCCCACATCAATCTTCGTCCCCATGAACTCTGCGGGAACTGCTACCTGCCGCCGAGTCCTTAAGCCGGCCGCGTGCAGCGCTACCACGGCGAAGCTTTCGTATGCCGACTCCAACAAGCCGGGGCCAAGCGCCTTGTGTATTTCGATGAGAACGCCGATGATCTTGCCAGTAAGCTCGTTCAGTCTCTGCGCCTCTGCGTCTCCGCGGATTTCAGTTTCCATTGGCGCCCTCAAGTCCGAACCGTGTGCAGGTACTCCGCCATTTTGTTGGCTGTGATTACTCCGTAGTTCACAGTCCCAAGCCACCCGCTCATGATGATCCCTACGCTTCCCGCGTGGAACAGGCCGGGTAGCTGCTCGCTTAGGCCCATGCTTACTTCCAAGCCCTCGAACTTGGTGCCGAACGAAGCGCCCTGCACCTGCTGCGTGTAGAAGTTGAACGTTCGCGGGGTGCTGGCTTCCACGTGGTCGATCTTCTCGCGCACGTTGGGGATGTACTTTTCCAGGTGCGTCAGCGTGCGTTCGATCAGCGCGTTCTTTTCGTGCTCGTACTCTTCGTCTGTCAGCGCCTGCCAGTCGTGCCAATTCGCGTTGTTGCTGCTGACGATCGTGTACCCCGCGTTTGGCAGGTGCGGGCGCGTCTTGGGGTAATAGAAGCTGAATGTGCGCGACTTGGTGCGCATCTCGCACAGCTCTTCGGACGTGAAGTGGTCGGCTTCGCTGCAGAACAGCAGGTCGGTGATGAACGGGATTTCCTCGCCCTGCTTGATGCCGATGTACACCTGGCAGCTTGATCCGCTCAACCGCACAGCCCGCGTCTTCTCCGCAAACTCGCGCGACACGTTCTGTTCCCCAGCCAGCTTGAGCACGGTCGCCTTGATGTTGGCGTTGCTGAGCACCGCGCGCGCCTTGATCTCTCGCCCGTTGACGCGCACGCCGGTGACGCGGCCCTTCTCAGTCAGCACCTGCTCGACCTGCGCGCCGCTGAACATGTCCACGCCGTTGGCCGCCATGATCTTGCGCATGCGCATGATGAGCTGGTCCGTGCCGCCGCTGAAGGTGAACACCCCTTT